>JAMCVK010000024.1 GCA_023475225.1 Chloroflexota bacterium | reverse complement strand
CAGCGTAAGAGGGATGATAGAATAGAAGCAAAAGAGGCTCGGTCTCATCCCCTGCCCTATCTCTATTGAGGAAGGCAAAGGCGGCGGGAGGGATCAGCCGCAAGGCAGTGTGTTACAATAAGCCTATCCTCTTTATGAGAGCCTCGCTAACTGCGAATTGTGGGACACTAATCCATATAACGGGTGTGACTGTCACCTAACTGATGGGCCAGTTAATTGATACCAGGAACCACAGCATACTTCATCGCCGATCTTGAAGCACCATCTTGCCTCTTAGGCCAGCAGCTCGATGTTCCTCCACGCCACATAGGCTTTGTGGCCATCTTCCAATTCCACCTCTACTAACTTGGCTACAATCCCGCTCTCGATGCGGACAGGCCTCTCCAACAGAGTGGTGATCCGTCCAACCATCCCTAATCTGGCTCCATCCGTTAGGCACACTGTACGACCGGGCTCTAAAGATAGCGAGGTGAGCACTTCCGCCTCCTTACTGTCTAATAGCGGTATGATCACCTCAGGGAGACAAGCAGCCAGTTCGCCCTGCACACCAGCCGATAGGGTAGCCATCCGGCCCTCGTAAGAGCGAAATAGGTTGAAGCTCAGTGCAGACATTTGCCTGCACCCAAAACCCTCTGTTACAATGACGGTTAACGGCTGGGCGTTCTCCACTAACCATCGGTACGTACGGCCGCTAAGACCCCCAACAACGATGCCCGCTACACCAACCTCAGCGGCGCGGCTGATGACCTCTACGCCGATGGTGCCACCAATTACTATAGCGTGGCAGGAATCATCGATAGCAGCGACCTCTATCGCCTCATCAGGGCCACCGACAGCGATCTTGATAGGGCCATAAACATCCTTCCCATATCCGGCCATCCCCTGAACATAAGCCGCCGTCACCTCAATGACCGCTCCCCGCCCTGATAATGTGTTTACCACTCTACCCCCAACGTAGGTCCTAATTTCGATCTCCCGGGGAGATGGCTGAATGACTACTTCACCAGAGTCGGCAAGGCGGACGACGATGCCCTCTACAGGGGCATAACAAAGGCGCTTTCCGAAGCCGGGAAACAATTTTCGCATGGCCAGGGGCTCCCCCTCCCTTACAGTGTCCCCCACCTGTTTCAGGAGATAACGTTTCAGGTCACCGCCCCTCATTCCCAGGAGTCGCCCCACCGGAACGGTCACCGACTCCTCCGGTAGCCTCGCCCTGGCCAGGATATGATTCGGCTGCAGCCAATCGCCGACCGAGACCAATACCTCTCCATCGATTGGTAAACGCTTCACGATTCGAATCGAAGCCTTAGAGGCTACCCTTCGTTCTGGAAGTGGCTGATTCAACCTACAACCCCTGATCTAGAGCAATAACTGATACTTTCACTCGATCCATAGACTGACATTGCCTCGGCCCACTCCTGAATCTTAGCCGTTCTCTCCGTATCAGAGCACGCTAAGGAGAAAGGTCTGCCTCTGGCATCAATGATCAGCCTTAATGCCCCGCCCCCGACCATAAAGCGCGCCTTGCGGTCTTTCCCCTGACCCACATCGAGCCCCCGTGCCGGCTCAACAATCACACGCGCCTCTCGAGCCCCCTCCAGCGGCAAGCAGATAAGACGTCCAAAAGGGATGTCTGTCTTCCAATCTTTCCTATCAGAATAAGTTACCTTTACCGTCAAGGCACGGCTTCCTATACGCCCATCCCCTACAGGGGAGATGCATGTTCCCAATCGTAGTAGCCCATCTCCCAACAGTGCCTGCCCAGCGACCCTCGGTTCACATCCGGCCAATACACCCAATTGGGGGAGGAGGCCCAAATGGTCTATAGCCAGTTCACTGCTGCCAGCTGGCATCAAGGCATCGAGCAACAAAAGCGCGGCAAAGCCTGGGGAAGGAGCATTGGACAGTACAGCACCTCGCCCAACTATGAGGCAGGGTTGGGATTGCTGTCCAGCGACGGTTGCCTGAGCCACCTGCCGTACCACTTCTCTGGCCAGCGCCCCCTCTACCTGCACGGCCAGCCGTGTCTCTGGAATCGTCCATGGCCGCCCCCACTTGTTCCAGATAGCATCGTAAACGACGTCCTCCGCACCCTCAAGGGGCAACCAACGAGCCACATCAGGGATGAACTCAAGTAAGGCCGTAGCGCCACGGCCGGTACCCAAGCCAACACGGAGACGAGAGGTAGTCCCCTCCTTTGTTACTGATATGATACTGGTGTTATTCCCTCCGATATCAACCCCTAAAACATTGACACCATAATGGACAGATAGAAAGCGCAGCGCGCTTGCGAAGGCTTCCCAGATGGAGACGGGGGGAATACTTAACCAAGATTGGAGAGTGGCGTAGCCGGGAATATCGGATAGAAGGCGTTCCTGCCAGATACGGCGCAGCTCGCTGCGAGCTGGTTCAAGGTTCTCCTCGGTCAATGTCGGCCGCAGATTCGCTACATGACGTAAATCATACCGCTCACCCAAGATTCTTTCCATCCACGGTGCTATGTCGGAATTGCCTGCGAAGACGATCGATGGTTGTCGCCACACAGAACATCTTTCATCTGAGGCCAATAGCTGAGCCAAGGCGATCAATTCGCCCTTTGCTCCCCCTTCCGTACCCCCGGCGATCAACAGAGCATCCGGGCGGCAATCATGGATAATCTGCATGACGCGTTTATCTTGAGGTTTGATCTCATCGAGTGAGATCCTCCCCAAAACTAGGGCATCCACGCCACTTGCGGCGCGCAGGGCACTCTCTGTAGACAATCTTGCCGCTGTTCCAACCACAACCAGCCTTAGTGGACCTCTCACACTGGCCATACAAAGGAAGAGGTCTACCCCACTACCATCTTCCCGCTCAGGTGTGATAAGTCCATTTGTATCGAATAATTTACGTCCACTGATCGCTTCGATTTCAGATGCTGCCGCGCGGATGCCGCAGCTTACATCCTCTATGGGCGAATGAAGGGTGGTTGGCACCTCTCCTCTGGCGATGAAACGATGTCGTCCTTCAACCAAATCCAGAAGAGATAGTTTGGTCGTTGTACTTCCGAGGTCACCCAACAAGATGGATCCCGTCATCACCTAATCAATCCTAGCCAATCACCCAGCAAAAAATTTAAGCGACCAATAAGAAGGGAGACACGCGCCACAGCTAAGCTGGCGAAGAGAGCCCCAAAGGAGATCATTATAATCCACTTGCCTACCGTGCCACTGATTCGCAGGGCTCGCACCCCCACGCCCTTATCCCCAGCTGTAAAATAGAAATAGCAGAGGCCACCGACCACACCGATGAACATTACCGTATTGCCGGCCAACTGCTGCCAGGCCGCCGGGCTCGCCAAATCACCGATCTCGAGAGATACGGCGGCTGCTCCGATCTGGGGTACTAGCGTGCCGGCTAAAGTGCCGCACAGAATCAGCGCTGACCCAACACCAACGACGATGGCTAGAGGGAAATTACCCATCCAACCGATAGGACGGTACAGCTTTGTTAGGAACAGCAACCCCAGAATGGCTGGTACGCTTACCGTGGACCAGTCTATCGGTCGTCCTTCGCTAAATGGTTGGATAACTCTGGGCAAGAGGACCTGATGATAGATTACAACGGTAACATAGCCTATACTTGCCCCTACGAATACATGCTCCGCTACCCGATAAGCAGCGTTATCTCGCCATAGATAAGTGAATACCAACAATGTTAATAAAGCCGCTACAGTTATGCTCAACATCCCTGAATAAGGAGCTAAGAGGCTAAGCCAATCTTCCATCAGACCCACCTCCTCTTATCTTAGACAAGAGATAGACGACGTTCCCCGCAAGAATGAGCAGGACAAGAAAGGCGATAGCCAACGACTGGGCCCTGATGGTTGGTACCTGATAGTTCAGATGGGAACCCAGGAGGCTAGCATATTCGGCTGCTCCCCTCACCCCACTGACTAACCCTACCAGCTGCGGGCTTTTCGCTTGAATGTAGGGAGCTAGCGCCGGTCCTGCCGCCGCTGAGGTGGCTCCAGCTATCTTTAGCGGATACCTGGCCCCAACTTGCTGTAACCAGCGGATTAGATGGGCTTCATCACCAGATAAGACGATGATCAGGTCGGCATCTCGCAGCCCCTTGCGTTCTTCGAGCAAAGCGTACTCTTTAGAGGGCCCATCGAGGGCATAATCGTAAGGCAGGGCCTGAGCAAAATCTGTCGCCATCAGCGCTAGCGCCGACTCATAACCCGGAAGGTATCCTAAGTTTAGGTAATCTACACCATATCGGGCATCATATGCTGTGGCCATCTCGGTTAAGTAGCGCTGCGCAAAAGCCGGCCCTTGAGGCACCGAGCTTACGGCTATCACCCTCAGCCTCCTCTGAAAGAGATGGCGCGTAACTTCCCTAGCTAGAGGAGCCATCTCCCCAAGTGTCGCCGCATCCCACTCATAGGCTACAACTACAACCGATCCGGAGGACAAGGATTCGATCGAGTCAAAGAATTGTCTGGTAGAAGCTGCTACAGTCGGTACCGTCGTAGGAGACATCAAGAAAAGAGGAAGGATGACTGCCACAAGCAAACCAAGGTTTATAAGACGCGCCGTGTTTATCCGCAAACCTCGCCCTTTGGCCACAATAGGCGTCGGCCCTGATGATCGAGCAGCCAATACACTCAGGAAAGTAGCGCCCGGATCTGAAAAGGTGTCCTCTGGCACTGGAGCAGTTACCCCAGTCGACTCTGTGGCTAACGACCGAGCTAGGGTCAGTCCCTCTCGATTCACCGAGCCGAGAGGAGGCGTCACTCCCACCTCATACCCCGACGGCTGAGAGGTTTTTAACGCCTCTTCCGGCTGAGCAACCGTTGCTTGCCTTCCCGTTTCATCTGGAGTAGGAGTATCCAATGGAGCAGCCTGGATGGGGGTCTGCTGCTCTTCTTCCATAACTGTCCACAAATCTTTCGGGACCTCGGACTCAGGTGGCTCCACTGACTCTGGAGTTAAGCGAGCATCTAAGATATTTGCGGGCACAAGTTGAGCCCCACAGCTGACACAGTAATGATAAGTGGCGATGTTGCCCGAACCACATGTGGAGCACTGCACTACTTCCCTGAGGTTCTGACCGCATTCATTGCAGAAATTGCTTCCATCTCTATTTGCTGTGCCACAGTTGGGACAAAAGATCAACTTATCCTCCATAATCAGGGGAAGTCTTACTCTAAGTAGTGTCGATCCAGGCCAACCAATGCACGTACAGTCGTGGCGATGATCCCCAGTGATGCTCCCAAGATAATGCCTCTCATTCCTGCCGTCATGGGATAGGCTACTAACCAATCTTTCAGGTGGGAAATCTCCGGCCAAGCCGTTGAGGCCAACGGGATCTGCCCCAGAAGTATGATGACAGCGGTCAACAGAAGTAAGGTTGCCTCGAAAGTGTGGGCTCGTAACGCCCGATAGGCCGCTGAGGCGACAAAAAAGGCCAGCAAGGAGAAGATAGTCGCATTTAGTGGGGTATAGATATAATCAAAAATCCAGACGACGACTGGATCATTTGGACCGCGCGAGCCAGGCCAAACACCAAACACGATGATGACCACCGCTGTTAACAACAGACATAAACTATAAAAGCGATTACCTTTCCTTTCTACAATGGCCGAGATATGGACACGGCTCACGTTCAACAACCCCAACAGCAAAGCGACAGCTGCAATAATGGTGACCCAGCCGACGAGAAGATCGCTAATCACGTTGAGATAGGTATTCGTCACAAAATAATCGGCGCTGACGACTGCACCAGCAGTGATGGCTATGGCCAATGGGATGCTTTGTCGCACAGCAATCTCCTCTCCCGATAGCACCGAGGTATTCCTGCAGATTTAAAGAAGTCCGGCCGTTCGCAGGATCACCAGACCGATAATTATGCCAATGATTAGCTCGCGAGTCCAATCCTGCGCCAGTAAACTACCTAGATGGGCCCTATTCTTCTCCACATAGGCTCCAGCGGCGAACATCTCTTCGCCCAGCAGGTACTCGTCGGCTGAAGTAACCACAAACGGTAATACCTGAGGGGCACTGGTACCGACAACTTGATAGATGCCCTCCCTTGCCCCCACCTCACCCATCAAGAGATATTCATCGCCCAACCCGCCCACGATCACATTACCAAGAGGATGCTCTCTATTCAGTAATCCCATTATGCCCGCAGCATAAGAGACAGGCTCGGGAGCAACAAAACGGGCCTCTTCACCTTTGCCCACTTGCCCTTCGGCCAAGGTGGAACCCGCCCGAGCCAGGATGCCCTGACTCGCCGCAAGCGAGACAGGGTCAAGAGTAGTAACCACTAGGGGGAACCGGCTAGCAACGGCCCTTTTAGCCAACGCCCGCAGCATCGTCAGACCAGCAAGAACCTCCGCCGTGAATCGGCTGACGAGTGAGGCCGTCCCAAGGCTACAGTGGATCAGTTGTGCGCTCTCAGAAGACGCCTCGATCAACCGCTCGAGGCCATCGAAAGCACGGATCGGCCGCAAATGCGGGGACCGCCCGCCACGCAGGGCAGATAAGGCCAGGAAAAAGAACAACAAGAAAGAGAACAACAGACCCAAAGCAACGAGCTTCGTACCATCCAGATGCCAATCGACGATCAGTTGCTCAAGCATGCGAACAGTGACCTCCTTGGAACGCTTTATTACTGATGGTCACCTCTGGCCAGAGCATCAAGCCGATCCAGCAGACGCTCTACACTGTCCCTATTCGCAAAGAGGGCTGCATACTGCGTTAGACGATCCCCCGAAATGAAAGAGAGCAAGGGCTGAAAGAAAAGCAAGGCTTGACTGCCGATGAAGCTGAAGGGTTTGTTACTCTCCAGGAAAATAATCGCCGGTGTGATTAAGCCGAGCCGCTTGACCCTTTGAGCCAGTTCCTCAATCAACTGTGTCTCAAGATCAGGACTAAGATTCACCATCATCACCTTGTTACAGACCGGCTACAGGTTGATGCTCCATCCTAATAATCAGGTAGGCACATCAATGATGACCGCAGTATAACACAGGATAGAATTAGAGGGAATAGGACGAGCGACAAAATATCTTCGGGTAACTCCTTGGGATAGTGTTAAATATCCAGTTACTCTATTGGCGTCTCTCAACAACACTAGCTTGTCCCATGCTGAAGCAATCCTCTCCTTCAAAGCACACTAAGCCGACTGTAGCCTAGCCAGCTCACGCTCGAAGACAAGGTAAGCATCTTCACCAAATAGGGCGAAAACGATCCTTTCCAATCCCGTAGGTCCCTGCAGATGTTTACGGACCTCTTCCAACATGACTTGAGCGGCCTTCTCCTTGGGAAAGCCTCCGACACCTGTACCCAAAGCAGGAAAAGCGATATTCTTTATGTGCAGCTCCTCCGCTCTTCGTAGGCTGTTCTGTGTGGCCAGGCGTATCTTCTCCGCATCGGTACGCAGGTCCTGTCCCATCACCGCCGCATGGATGACATATTGCGCCTTTAGCCGTCCTGCTCCAGTGACGACCGCTTCGCCGATTTCAATGGGCCCTTTCCGTACAGCCTCCTCCTCTATCTCACGGCCACCCCTCTTCTTTATGGCCCCAGCCACACCTCCACCCATCCAGAGATGGTTGTTGGCCGCATTCACCAGGGCGTCCACCTCGAGCTCTGTAATATCCCCCTGCACCAACACGATTTCAGCCATGCCTTAACCCTCAGCCAGCCTAAACCTACGTATACCATAATAGGTATCGCGTTCAATCAAATCCTTAATAGTCTCAGGTGAAAAGCGATGTGACTTACTATCTAATGGGATCCACTCAGCCAACTGCTCCTGTAACGACTCTAAGCCAATGGGCTGATTACCATTGGCCAAAAAGATGCGAAACACCGCTTCCAGAGTAGGGGTCTCAGTGGTGATGTAACCTTTCGTCTTGGCGCAGCAATTTCTAATGACGGAGAAAGGGTTTGTCCCAAAGCGGGCACTTCTTGTCTCGAAGATTACCTTCCCCGTCTTCTGATCAATAGTGGGGACACGCTCCTGTACTTCTGTTCCCACCCTCTGACGACAAGACCGGCAGAAGCGTGCTTGCGCAACAGCCTTGAAAGAGCGATTATGGTCATCATACCATTTCAAATCAATAAAATACTTCAGCTCCTCCTCGTTGGTCACCGTGTACTCCTCCTCGCTCGATTTGTTTCTCTGGCTCATTCTAAGGCAAGTGGCCCTCTTTTGGCAACGTTGGGAGGAATCCGTTATAATGCAGTATAATAAAACCAGGCTACAGCGAGGGAACTGTGTGTGATGATAGCAATAGTCCAGAAACTGTTAAAGACAGCTTTCGCGGCACTGCTGATCGAATTCTTAGAGACGGCTCTACTGACACTACTCATCTTTGCCCTGGTGCGAGGCACGATCCAGAATTTCAGGATAGAGGGCAGCAGCATGGAGCCAACCCTCCATGACGGTCAGTACCTGATGATCAATAAAGCCATGTACTGGCAGATCAACGGGAACATTCTTGCGCGCCTCTTGCCTGGCGACCAATCTCTAGATGGAAAGACGCTCTTTTTATTTCATCCTCCTGAGCGTGGAGACATCATCGTATTCAAATACCCCAGGGATGTGCGCCGTGATTTCATCAAGCGTGTCATCGCTATTCCAGGCGATACTGTAGAAATAAGGCAAGGCAAGGTGTTCATAAACGGGCAACCATTGCAGGAAGATTATGTGGCCAGCAAGCCAAACTACTCATGGGGACCTCAACAAATCCCCCCGGGCTATTATTTTGTATTGGGTGACAACCGAAATTACAGCAGTGACTCTCACATCTGGGGATTAGTGCCTGCCGAGGATATAATCGGCAAGGCATGGCTTCGCTATTGGCCACCGAATCAGTGGGGTCTACTGCCCAGTCCCTCTCTTATGGCCAATGGATCTCGCTAACAACTTCATTCCTTTCTCGAGTCATCTCGATTCAGAAAGTGACGAACCACCTCAATGATCAAACTGCTTATCGCTACTCGGAATCCAGCTAAAGTGCGCGAGTATTCCCAGTTACTGGCCTGTTTACCCCTTCGGTTAGTCTCCCTTGTAGATGAGCAGATCACTCTGATCGTCGAAGAGACTGGCCAAACGTTCGCTGAGAACGCTAAATTGAAGGCATCTCAATATGCCTCCGCCAGTGGGCTTCTCACTCTGGCCGATGATTCGGGGTTGGAGGTTGAAGCCCTGAACGGGGCTCCTGGCGTTCGCTCAGCCCGCTACGCCGGGCCAAGAGCCACCAATGCCGACAGAATCCGTCTCCTTCTCCAGCAGCTGCAAGACTTCCCTTGGGAAAAGCGTGCGGCTCGTTTTCGCTGCGCCATAGCTGTGGCTACACCAACCAATGAGGTCTACTTGAGCGAGGGGCGCTGCGATGGTGTCATATCCTTTGAGCCCAGGGGTAAGTACGGCTTTGGTTACGATCCAGTGTTCTTTCTGCCCGAGTATAATAAGACGATGGCCGAGTTGAGACCCGAGGAAAAGGACCGTCTTAGCCACCGGGCCAAGGCAGCGCAGGGAGCACGAGCGATCCTACAACAATTGCTCGTGGCTGCCGAGACCTCCTTTAGCGACCAAAGAGACGAAGAAAAAAGCTTGACGGCTGCTCCTCCAGATGCTTCAGCCTGTCCTTGATCTCCCCAATTTCACTTTCGTAACGCTCTATAAACGCTTCCACTCTCTCTTGGAGTTCGGCCAACTCCCTCTTCCGCTCTAAGGCTTCCTGTTGCCAGATCTCCGCTAGTTTTTGGGTGTTAGCTAGCGCAGCACCAGTTGCAGATAAGATCCTCTCCAGATGCGCTATAGTCGAGTAGCCCGGTAAGGCAACAGCCTCTGCCTCTCCCCTCTCAGCTGTCAACCTACTTCGCCGTGAGGCCCCATAAATAGAGCGAAGCTCACCCAGCACCTGGTCATAGGTCATACCCTTAGAGAGGAGGTCCTTGGCCTTGGCCAGGATCGTGATATCCCGTGGGGTGTAAAGGCGATGACCCGCTTTGCCATCTGCTGAAAGAGGAGGGTTACTGGCTGATTCCGATAGGACCTCAGCGAACTTACTCGAATAAACGCGTAGTGTACTGGGGGCCAGGTCCAGCCTCTTAGCCACTTGGGCCGGCTTCGCCAATTCCTCGGGCATCGCTCTCCCTCCCTATAAATAGTCTAACACAAAATATCCGCACAGTACTATAGCTACCCCAGGATCAAGCCGCCATAGCGGGTGGTAGCGCCTTACTAGCGATTGTATCATTTCGATGGCGATTTTGCAATTCGCCAATGATTCGCAAACAACCGCTATTGTCCGCCATGGTACCCCGCCCCCCCACTAGATGCCCAAGCCCCTCAATAATCAATAGTCCTATCTGGGGCCCTATTTGTGGGGCTGGACCACTCATCCATGAAGTAGAGCAGAATGGACCCAATGGCCACATCAGGGTTTTTCAACACCAAGTGAAGGGGACGGCTTTGACTGAACCCCAGACCAGCGGATATAGAGGAATTGCACCAAGATATTCTCAGCCTTCCCTTATATTCGAATCAGCCTATCCCCAGAAAGCCTCTTTTTGCAAGGATAAAATATTATGACAAGTATCAGGTAGAACGCTATAGCGACCTTATGGCGGTTCCCAAGCCCTTAATATTATGTATATTTGATGTTATGACAAGTATACTGCCATTTTTCGGTCTAAACGAAGGGGTCGGGGGGAATCTGCTCTAACACTACTCCCGGCGGAACGGCAGAGACCGTTCTCCAGAATTAGCTATGACCTGAGGCTTATCGGTTGAGGGTACGCTCAAGGATGAGCAGTGTACCTCAATAGGGAGGAGACATCTAATCCGCTATGGGATTTACCTGACTAAGGGGACCACAAACTACTGGCCGCGATTACCCTCTTGTCCCATTACCGGTGGGGTAGTCAGTGGACAAGAGGACTTAGAAAGGACCGAGGGACGAAAACATCTGAGTATAAAGCACCCAATATGCGTTACATAATAACAGCAGTACATATGTTATTATGTACTGCTGCATTAAATGATGAAATGACAATCATCTATATAAACTATAGTACAATCGTACAGCAGTACTGATGTTAGCTTGTACTGTAGTACTGATGTAAGCATGCATTTATGTCATTACATACTTTTGTAATGAATGTCTGATAAGTCGCATCAACCCGGCTGTTGTAACGCCTTCCTGATACGCTCAACCAGCTCTTCCTCGCGCCGCAGGCTGGTCAAATCCACTCCAGCCTGTATGGCCACATCTAACAGGGCCCTGATGATCGCCGCTTTGCGGATAGCCCGACCACCATTGCGGCGTGCTTCGCGACACTTGTCGTCTAGCCAATCCAAATGCTGCTCCTCCAGAAAGATGGCCGATTGCCTGGTGGGTTCTTTCTTCTTGGACAGCAGTTTGGGTTCCTCTGGAGGACGAAAGAAAAGTGACTTACCCTCTGGTACAGCTGCACGTTTAGACATTGTCGAGCTCCTCCGCTAACTGACGGTAGGCGCGTGCCCCGTCACTGAAACTGGCGTAAGTGAGAATCGACTCGCCCTTGATAGGTGATTCTTTAAAGCGAACACTCTCGCGAACTACAGCACCAAATACCCGTATGTGAGCACCTAGACCATCCTTGGTCCTCTCCAGGATTTCCCGAGAATGCAGAGTACGCCCATCGTATCTGGTCGCCAGAATACCCTCGATGGTCAGACTGGGATTGACCTCGGACTGAATCTCTCGCACAGTGTCCAGGAGAAGTCGAACCCCGAGCATCGTATAATAGTCGCACGTCATCGGGATGAGTACGCTATCTGCCGCAGAAAGGGCATTTACTGTAAGCAGACCAAAGGAGGGTGGACAATCCAGCAAGATGTAGTGATAATGATCACGTACAGGCTTGAGGACATTCTTGAGCTTATCCTCTCGCCTATTCATATTAACCAACTGCAGCTCCGCCGCTGATAGATGGATATTAGCCGGAACCAGGTCAAGATTCAGCTCCACGCTAACGATAACCTCATCGATCTTAGCTGTTCCTAACAGCAGATGATAAGTCGTCTTCTCCAAAGTGTACAAGGGTAAGCCGCATCCTTCTGAGAGGCTTCCCTGCGGATCCAGGTCGACCATGAGAACATATCGACCACGTTCAGCCAGGGCCGAGCCTAACGCCCTGGTCGTGGTAGTCTTCCCTGATCCCCCCTTCTGATTAGCTACGGCTATGACGCGTCCCACATTTTCACCTCGTATATTATTTGGACTATTCCCCAATCGACCCTGGGAATGGGATCGGCGCTTGGAGTATCAGCTGTGTCTATCACCACCCTTCACTAATGTTTTGTTATTATATACGTTTATTAGCCTGTGCGATTATAATCTCGCTCCATCCCCACGTCAAGCCCACTGAGTTGCTAAATATCGTCTCCGGCTGCTATATTGACTCAGATCTCAGAGAATCAAATGGCTCGTTCTGCAGTTCTCTCAAGAAAGCCCTCACTGAGAGCAACGAGGCAGCTGATACTTGAGCCCATATTAAGGAGAAGCGACCATGACCAAAAGAAGATGCCTCGTCTTGAATCTGGGACTCGTCGAGTATCGCCAGTCCCTTGCCCTTCAAGAGAGGTTGGTAGAGGAACGCCGTGCCGACCGTATCGACAACCTCCTTCTCTTGCTCCAACATCCCCCAGTCATCACTATTGGACGCCGTGGACATAAGGAAAACATACTGGCCTCACCATCCGTCCTGGACAGGGAAGGAATAACCATCTGTGAAACCAATCGTGGTGGGGATGTAACTTACCACGGGCCTGGCCAGCTGGTCGGCTATCCCATTCTAAGGCTGGCCGATTACGCCTGTGATCCACTTGAATACCTTCGCCGCTTGGAAACCGTCATAATCAGAGCCCTAAGCCATTGGGGCATCGAAGCCAGACAGGTTCCCGGCTATACCGGCGTATGGATTGGTGAGTCCAAGGTGGCCGCCATCGGCATCGCCATCAGGCACGGTATCACCATGCACGGCTTCGCCCTTAACGTCAACACCAATTTAGACCACTTCGCCCTGATCGTCCCTTGTGGACTCAACGACAAGGCTGTAACCTCGATGGCTGCTTATCGGAACCAGAAGGTAGATTTTACGGCCGTAATGGAGCATATAACCGAACACTTTGGGCAGGGATTCGGTGCAGAGATGGTGAACCTTCCTGTCGAAGACGCTGCTCAATATTCGAAGAATTTCCTCTTGGAAATGCCTCTTTGAATATGCTAAGATAGGAGTACCCTTCGGATAGCGAGGTGGCTCAGGAGTGCGGTTACCACTTTACCTCCTGTCTTGCTTGTTATTAACCCTGGCAGCTATACCAATTCAACCGCCAAATGTCGCCCAGGCTGATGGGAGTAAGATTCGGCGCATCATTTGGGCCTACTACGTTCCTGATGATCCCGCTTCCTGGGCCTCCCTTCAGTCTTATATCGGGGAGCTCGACTACGTTTCCCCTCATTGGCTCAAGATCGACGCAAAAGGTGAGCTTCAGAGCCGGGAAAACGAAACGGTGCTATCCTACATTAAATCGAAGGGCGTCAAGGTGCTGCCCTCACTCACCTTGGCTGGCAGCAACAGTGCAGAGACAGCCCATCATCTTCTAACCGAAGCGCCCATCAGAGAGCGGGCCATTAACAACATCAAGAACAGGCTCCTGGCCCAAGGTTATGATGGTATCCATATCGACTTTGAGGGCTTCGACGCGGCCGATCGCCCCTTCCTCACTGACTTTATGGCCCGTCTGGCCACCACTTTGCACCCGGTAGGCAAGCTAGTGACTATGGCCGTGCCAGCCAAAGAGAGCGATACGACCACCGGCTGGGCCGGCCCCTTCGACTATCGCGCCTTAGCCCCCTCTAATGACCTTATCCTGCTGATGGCCTACGGCTTCCGCACCTCTAAAAGCAAGGTACCAGGGTCGGTGGCCCCATTGCCCTGGGTGGAAAGATGTCTTCGTTTCGCTGCCACAGAGATACCACCCGACAAGCTGCTGCTCGGCGTTCCTTTCTACGGCTATGATTGGACTACCGGCTCCACAGCTCCAGCCCAGGTGCGGCGCTATCCGGAGACAATGGCTATCGCCAGGGAACAGGGAGCACGTGTGGAATACGACCAGGAGAGTCGCTCTGCTCACTACCGTTACCTCCAGCAAGGACAAGAGCACGAGGTTTGGTTTGAGGATGCAGCCAGCCTCGCTGCTAGACTCGATCTGGTTGATAAGTATGGCCTGGCTGGAGCCGGGGGCTGGCGTCTGGGACACGAAGACCCGCAGGTCTGGACGGTTATGCAGGGGCGTCTGGCGCATCGCCTCTGGTATCTGGCCGAAGGCTCTACCGCCCCACCCTTCCATACTTGGGTGCTGATTCAGAACCCTAATCGAACAGCAGCTAACGTGAACATAACTTTCTTCCGGGAGGATGGCTCCCGCGTAGAAAGGCAGTATCGTCTAGGGCCAACCTCCCGTTTCAGTCTCTTCGCTAATGAGGTAGTACCCAACGCCGCCATCTCAACGTTGATCAAGTCTGATCAACCGATATTCGTGGAACGGGCGATGTACTTCGGACATGATGGCCACGCCTCGGTGGGAATAACGAGCGGCTCAACTCGCTGGTATCTGCCTGAGGGTCGCGCCGGGCAGGGATATGATACCTGGATCCTTTTGTTCAACCCCGGCGGGGAGCCAGCCGACACCAGGGTAACCTTTATGGGCGAAGATGGTTCAATCGTAGAGCGCACTTATCAACTGAAGCCCCATTCTCGCTTCAACCTTCTAGCCAATTGGGTCCTACCGGCCGGGAATTTCAGTACCCTCATCGAATCGAACCAGGCCATCATCACCGAAAGAGCAACGTATTTCGCTGGGGGAGGACACGGCTCGACCGGCAGCCCTATCACAGCAAACAGGTGGTACTTCGCTGAGGGATACACCGGTCCAGGCTATGAGACTAATATCCTCTTGATGAACCCAAATAAGATGGCGGCCGAAGCCACCCTGACCTGGATGAAGGAGGATGGCACGACCGTGAGGCGAACTATCGGTCTGCGGCCAACGAGTCGCACGACAGTTTATGTCAACACCATTGTTCTCAATGCTGCCTTTTCCACCGAGGTGGAATCCACCCAGCCAATCGTGGCCGAGCGATCGATGTATTTTGCCAGGCAGCAGGGTGGACACAGCTCGTTGGGCACGCCCCTCGCTGCCAGGGAGTGGTATCTGCCGGAGGGTTGCACGGCTTATCCTTTCAGTGAGTTCGTTCTGATCATGAATCCCGGACAGAGTTCGACCGAAGCCAAGGTCACCTTTATGAAGAGCGATGGAGGGGTAATATCGCGCGAATATACCCTGGCGCCAACAAGCCGGCTGACCATCCCCGTAGGAGATATCGTTCCCAACGCGGCCCTTTCCACCCAGGTGCAGGCCACTGGACCGGTCGTCGTCGAACGGGCCATGTACTTCTCGGAGGGGCGTGGTGGAACGGCTACCCTTGGGATTCGACCATAGGATGGGGGGCAGCGATGATAAATGACCATCCTATTGGGTTATTCGACTCTGGAGTAGGTGGGTTATCGATTATGCGGGAGATGCAGCGACTCTTACCTAAGGAGAACCTCCTGTACTTCGCCGATACGGCCCATTGCCCCTACGGCTCCCGTTCGCCCCAGGAGATCCGCAGGCTCGCGCACGTTATCACGGCCTTTCTCGTAGCAGAGGGGGCGAAACTCATCGTTGTCGCTTGTAATACGGCCTCTGTGGTCGCCTTGGCTCACTTGCGGGTGAACTACGCCCTTCCCTTCGTCGGGATCGTCCCCGCCATCAAGCCGGCTGCCTCAACCACCCAGACGAAGCGGGTCGGAGTCATTGCTACCGACGCCACCCTCCAGGGGGCGGCCTTCGCCGAGCTCGTCGAGAAGTTCGCCTCCAACGTCATCCTCTTCTCGCAATCTTGTCCAGGTTTAGTCGAACTAGTCGAAGAGGGTGAAGTGGATGGAGCCCGCGCTGAGCAACTGCTCCGGATGTACTTAGAGCCATTGATCAATAATGACATAGATACATTGGTGCTTGGCTGCACACACTACTCTTTCCTTCGTCCAACGATCGGCAAAATCCTGAATGGCTTGCCTCTAACCATCATAGACCCGGCCGAGGCGGTGGCTAGGCAGGTCTACCGTGTACTGGAGTCCAAGGGATGGCTGAATACAACGAACGATGCGCCACAGGAAGTGTTTTTCACTAGTGGCGATCCCCTGTCCTTCCGCCGCATAGTCGAAAAGATCTCCGGTCAGCAACCACAAAGAGTGCAGCCAGTCAGATTGATTGTACCAGAGCAGAGCATAGAGACATGAACGCACTGGTTGGCGAGCGCTACGAAATCATGGAACAGATTGGCGAAGGGGGCGCAGCCATCGTCTACAAGGCGAGGGACATCCTCCTGGATCGGCCGGTAGCTCTAAAGGTGCTACGTGAGCAATACTGCCTTGACCCGGCGTTCGTCGGACGCCTCCGCCAGGAGGCCCGGGCAGCAGCAGGGCTTTCCCATCCCCATATCGTTGAGGTCTACGATTACGGTAAGAGCGACGATCACTACTACCTCGTTATGCAGTATGTTGAGGGTCAGAACCTTAAGGAGTATCTCTCTAAGAGGGCACCGCTACCAGCCGACCAGGCCGTGGAAATAGCCCAACAGATTTTGGCCGGACTCCAGGCCGCTCACACTAAGGGAATCGTCCACCGTGATATGAAACCTCAAAATGTGCTCCTCACGCCGGAAGGCGTAGCCAAGGTTGGCGACTTTGGCTTGGCTAAAGCCCTGAGCACACCGGCCATCACTGAGGCTGGTATGACCATCGGCAGCGTTCATTACCTCTCGCCCGAACAGGCCCTGGGTGAAACGGCTACGCTGGCCTCCGATATTTATGCCGTGGGCATTATTTTATACGAAATGTTGACCGGCCAGCTGCCCTTCGACGGGGAAAGAGCCGTACAGATCGCCCTGAAGCACGTGCGTGAGACACCCCTCTCGCCTCGCCGTCTGGTGCCCAGCATCCCCCTAGCACTCGAAAAGATCGTTCTCAAGGCTATGGCCAAGGACCCTCAGCAGCGTTGGAGCAATGCCAGCGAGATGCAGCAGGCGCTTGAGGAGTACCTGGCCCTCTCCAGGCAGGCCACGGTGCCGTTGTCCACCTTACCCTGGCGGAGGAAGGGAACACCATCTAAGCCCCCCGCTCAACGCCGGGCTATCCCGGCAAAGCGACCAACGGGCAAGTCCATCGGCATACTCCCCTTCCTGCTACCACTGCTGCTTTTGAGCGTGTTCGTGCTGGCAGGCCTCGGTGTACTTCTCGTGTTATCAAGAGGCGGCTTACCTCTGGCACAACCGACCCCCCAAGCGACAGCCGCCCAGTCCGTGGGAGCGGCTCCATCACCAACTGCAATCACTCCACCGATCGTTACCATCAGTCCACGTCCCACGATCCTTAGCCCTGCGGCGGGAAGCCCGTCCCAAACAGAGATAGTGTTAGAGGATACGAGCTTCAATGGTAGCTTCCGCAATCCTGGAGAGAGTACCTACAAGGGGGCTACAGCTACCTGGCTTTATGGCACCCGTACAGATTATTCTGTTATGTCAGCCGTCTTCTATTTACGAGACAGGCCAAAAGGACAGGCGACCTTAACCATACGGGGCATGGACTCACCCGATCGAGAGAAGACCAGGATCGTTGTGCTGATCAATGATAACGTGGTCTTTAAGGGCCTGAACCCTTTCCCTGACGAGGTGCCGGCAGCGTCAGAGGGACCCTGGGGAACACATAGTTGGGAATTCCCCAACACGTTCTTGCAGGCGGGACGCAATATTTTGACCATCAAGAATCTGGAAAACTCGCCCAACACCGATGCCCCACCCTGGTTTATGCTCGACTGGGCGAAGATAGAGTTCAGGGAGACTGTCGAATGAGATATAATTTCGAGGTGGCAAGCAAATGAGTGAACGATACGCCCCAGCGGCTCGCAACCTTATCACCATCGTTGGGGCCGCACTGGCCCTCTTTAGCTTCATTTTGATCGTTTTCTTACTGCTAATTCAATTCCTTGGCGTGCGCATTACCCCATACATAGGCATCCTCACCTTTCTGGCTCTACCCATACTGTTGGTCATCGGCCTACTACTCATCCCCTTAGGCATTTTCTGGACCAGGATGCAGCGGAGACGACGAGGCATCGTCAGTGTAGCTGAAGCTCTACCTCTATTTCCAGTCCTTGATCTCAACGTCCCTCGGCAACAGCAGACCTTTGCCCTCTTCGCTGTAGCGACAGTTTTCATCTTAGCGCTCCTGGGAACAGTGAGCTATCAATCGACCGAGTTCATGGACTCGGTGACCTTCTGCGGACAGACCTGTCACACGGTTATGAAACCTGAGTACACAGCTTATCTGCGCTCGCCGCATGCGCGCGTGCCCTGTACCAGCTGCCACATTGGACCTGGCGCTTCGTGGTTCGTCAAATCGAAGCTATCCGGCACATACCAGATCATCGCCACCCTTTTTAACACCTATCCACACCCTATCCCTGTACCCATCAAGGACCTACGACCTGCCCGTGAGACGTGTGAGAAATGCCACTGGCCGGAGAAGTTTTACAGCGACAAGATGATGGTATTCAACCGTTACGCCTCAGATGAGAAGAATACGGAACAGAAGATCTTCCTTCTGGTGAAGACCGGCGGGGGCAATGAGAGAACAGGCGTAAGTATGGGTATCCATTGGCACATGAACATTCGTAATGAGATTCGCTATATCGCTACCGATCCAGAGAGACAAAATATCCCCTGGGTACAGGTAAAGAGCCCCAATGGGGAGATAACGGAATATATGTCTACAGCATCGCCTTTGACGCCGCAGCAGATCCAAGCGGCGGAGAAGCGGGATATGGACTGTATGGATTGTCACAACCGCCCAACGCACATCTTCTATCCTCCTGGACGGGCTGTGGATGATGCGCTAGGGGCCAAAAGGATCGACGTCAGCCTTCCCTACATCAAGAAGAAGGCAGTGGAGGCCCTTACTACCCCTTACTC
Organism: Chloroflexota bacterium; assembly: GCA_023475225.1. NCBI lineage: Bacteria > Bacillati > Chloroflexota > Chloroflexota bacterium. The sequence goes on along the minus strand of JAMCVK010000024.1, from coordinate 133,663 downwards.
CACCACCGAGCAAGCTATGGAGGGGATAGCCAGGGCGATAGATAGTTATTACAAGACTTCTTACCCTGATATTTATGCTGCTAAAGGAAAGGCTATTCAGACAGCGATCACTTCCCTTCAGCAGATATACCGCGAGAACGTCTTCCCCAGCATGAAGGTGACCTGGGATACCTACTGGGATAACATCGGACACGTAGATTCCCCCGGCTGTTTCCGCTGTCATGATGGCAAGCACCGCAGCGCCGATGGGCGGATAATAAGGCTAGAGTGTAATATCTGTCATTCCATACCCATGGCCGCATCAAGCAGCTCCACTGCCCTGTTGACACCACAGACCCTACCACCTGAGCCTCCTTCCCACAAATCACCAGAGTGGATTCTGAAACATGGGAAGGAGGAGCGCACCACCTGCGGTGCCTGTCACGCACCATCTTTCTGCGCTAATACCATTTGCCACGGAAGGAACTGGCTGGAGGAGGCCTCCGGACACCCCCAGAAGCAGTAGCAAGGTCGAGCGGCGGATTACCCTCAGCTACAATCCATATGGCAACCCGACCCCCGATCCGGGAGCATGCCCAACACTGTACTGCGGGACTAACCGCCTATCTTACGCAGCATTCTAAGATAGAGTATCATGCCAAAACAACACGCGAAAAAGCCACACGATGACTCGGAAACGGACCTCAAAGAACGTCGAAATCCGAGTATTCTACATTTGTTAGGGCCATGGCTCAGAAGATACCCATATGTCACTGAATACCTTCGGGAGGCTGCTGCCCTATCCCTGCTTGGCGCCCTCATCCTGGCCTTCTTCTGGCGCTTGATCACTCCTGATAGCAGCGCCAGACAATATATTGTTCCTGGAGATTTCACCAACCAGTTCTATCCTTTCCATTTTTATACGGTCAAGGAGCTCTCGTCTGGACACCTACCGCTCTGGAATCCTTATATCTTCAGCGGGCATCCTTTCTTGGCAGACATCCAAACAGCTGTTCTTTACCCTTTGACCATCATCACCGCCCTAATAGCCAGGCAAAACGGACTCTCTTTCCTCATTCTGGAATGGCGAGTGATCGCCGCCTATGCCCTGGCATGCCTGTTCACCTACGGCCTGGCCAGGGAGCTCCTTAAGGACAGGCGCAGCGCTTTGCTAGTGGCCATAACGTTTACCTTCAGCGGCTTCCTCACCTCTTATCCCGCCCTGCAACTACCCATCCTGGACACAGTCATCTGGTTACCTCTTATCTTGCTCTTTCTTCAGCGCGGTATCAATAAAGGGAATTTTTTGTACCTTACTGCGGCCGGCATTGTCTTCTGTATTTCTATACTGGGTGGTCATCCTCAGACAGCTATGCTGATAACCTACACCAGCCTACTTTATATCCTTTACTCCGGTTGGGTAGGCGGATGGACATGGGGAAGAAGGTTCTTGGGTATCGCCCTTTTTCTTTTCATCGGTTTCGGATTGGCAGCTGTTCAGCTCATACCCTCACTGGAACTGTTGACGCACTCGGTCAGAGATAAACTCCCCTACGAAGTGGCCAGCTGGGGTTATGACTGGCAATCACTGGTCGGCATCTTGCTCCCCACCTGGCGAGGCGAGAAGGCGCTTTACATCGGTATACTGCCGTTGCTCCTCGCCCTCCTCATCCCTCGTCCCAGCAAGCAGCACCTCTTCTGGATAGGACTATTTCTCTTTTCGATCCTGCTCTCTCTGGGTGATAAGGGATTCTTGTACCGCCTCTTATACCCCTTAATCCCCGGTTTCGCTATGTTCCAGGATCAAGAACGGGCTATCTTCCTGTATTCCCTCACTGGCTCCATACTGGCTGGCTTTGGTTTTCAATCCATCGGCAGCAGTAGAACCCTGAGTAACGAGTCTGCATCTTATACACGGCGCCTGATCCTGGTCAGCCTAGGCCTCCTTCTCCTTGCCTACCTTCCAGTAATACTCCAAAACTGGGGAAGCATTGGGAGCTTCGGACTCAATGCCCTGCTGCCTATCCTTTCTAACTATAAATCCTTGGCCCTCCTGCTCTTGCTCGCTTTTCCTCTTCTCTATTTACGTCTCCAGGGAAAGGTAAACGCTCCCCTGTTCAGTGCGGCCATCGTGGCCCTGGTTGTATTGGACCTATTTTCGGCCAACTGGTCAAATAACTTCGGCCCAACACAGCCAGTGCCTGGCGCGGCCATCAAGTCCACTACGGCCTTTCTCGAACATCAAAGTGGCCTCTTTCGCCTGAGAGGCCAGGACGAACATGTGCTGCCACCAAACTACGGGATGTTCACTGGCTTGGCCAACATCTCTGGTGACACACCCTTTCAGATAAAGCGAATGCAACAGCTTCTCTACTCACCACATGAATGGCGACTCTGGCAACTTTTGAATGTGAAGTACATTCTGACCAGAGCGAAACTCGATCAGGGAGTGAAGCTGGTCTTTGAAGAGGGTGATATAAAGACGTACGAGATGCTTTTTGCCCTTCCGAGAGCTTATGTCGTTCAGCAGGTACGCGTCGCTGACAGCCCAGAGCAGGCTCTGGCTATGGTATTGTCTGAGGGGTTCAATCCAGGCACTGGAGCTGTGCTTGAGGAAAAGCCCAAACTGGCTGCTGCCCCTGCTCAACAGCAGCCAGCAACTGTTATAATCACGGAGTATACGCCCAAACGGATGAAGATTGCGACCAAAACATCAGATGACGGCATCTTAGTGGTGAGCGAAACCTATTACCCTGGCTGGAAAGCTTATCTTGATGGACAGCCCGCAAAGATATACCGTGCCGACTACGTGCTCCGGGCCATCGAGTTACCTCATGGTTCCCACGAATTGCTATTTGTTTACGATCCAGACTCGTTTAAGATGGGTCTGATTATAAGTAGCATTACCAGCTTCTTTCTATTACTATTAAGTTTGATCACCACACTGGGACAGCCCAGGCGGACCCCCTAAAGTCAGCACTGAGGAGGTTTTCAAGATAATGATCATCGACGCCCATGCCACAGTGATTATACCGGACATGATCCCAAAACTTCCCCCATTCTTCGCCAAGGCTACCGAACCAGAGCTACTGAAGAGGATGGATGAGGCTAAAATCAAAAGATCGATAATCTGGTCCCTGCCCAGAACACCAGCTGCCGTCAAAGCAAACAACGACTGGGTCGCTGGCGTCGTGAAACAGCACCCCGATAGATTCACTGGTTTCGTCTGCGTCTATCCCCTCGACACCGAAGCAGCCCTTTCCGAGATAGAACATCGGCTGTCCACCCCTGAATTCGCCGGACTCAAGCTGCATCCCCTCGTCCAGGGCTTTCCGATGAACCACCCCTCAGCCCTGACCATTGTCCGTCGAGCTAAAGAATACGATATACCAGTGGTTATCCACGTCACCAGTGCCGCTATGGAGCCGTTAACAACAGACGAGGCCAAGAAAAAACAGGTGGAGCTGAACCGTGAACAGCCTCTATCAGCCCCAAACCTGCTGCTGGACATCATCGAGCTGTATGATTCTCCTAAGGTGATGGCTGCCCATCTTGGAGGCATCTACGACGACCAAATTTGCGCCTCGAAGATCTCCTTTCAAACCACCGGCGCCTCTGTCGAAGCCCTGGAATACGCCTACCAAAAAGTTGGCGCTGGGCGCATCGTCTATGGCTCAGACTACCCCTTCTTCGAGCCAGCCGCTGAGGTGGCCAAGGTTAAGGCCGCTAAGATTCCCCAGGAGGCGAAGGATAAGATTCTGGGACAAAATGTAGCCGCGCTCCTGCGAACAAAGCCATAGATCAGCGCTCAGCAGCTCCACTTTGTTCGACGGGAAGCATCCTGATTTAGCGTTTCGTAGATGGAAGGACGACTTCGCCCAGCAGGATGTAATCGTGCCCATCGGCTGTGCGGAGCCGCTCGCTGGTTGAGGAGTCGTACATTCCGGCGATTAGCGTGTATTTCCCCGGGGCTAACCAGTCGGCGTTTACAAGCTCATGGGTATCGGCGACGATCTCCCCTTCTACCCAGCCAGTCGTCGGGCGAGCCCCACCCTGAGGGAGCCCATCGTCTTGAGCGACCAGCACCCCCTGAGCATCAAGCAGTTGCAGAAAGACCGTATAGCCGATATCCATCTCCCTTAAGGCGCGCCATTGCAATGTGACCTTAAGATGTTTCGCCAGCGGGTCGCCAGCCCTAATTTCTGGCACAGTCCCTTTCGTTGCTTCAGCGACTTGCCATCCATCGTCTACACTATAGCCAAGCAACTCCGCCTGATCATCCAACCTGGCCGCGACGAGGAATAGCCCTGGCGGGACTGTATATGTACGGGGAATGTCACTCACAGAAATGTCTCCAAGCACGAGGCGATTCCTGGCGAATGGCCACCATCCCTGGTGCACGGGTAGGAGCCTCTGCGATGTCGCCGGGCTCAGGCTGATCAGCAGGTGGTACTCTCCACTCTTAACCTGCGCTGGGATGGTCAAGGCGTAGTGAGCTCCCACAATCTCTCCCGGGCGCCAACGAGTACTGGCATAAACACGGCTGATTGGGGTAGATTGCTCAAGTTCCGTCCGTCCGCTCATAGATACGAGATACAATCTCACTGTATAATCAGCCAGCCCCCCTTGTTTAGACTGCCAAAACAGGCGAATGTTCAAGCGATCCCCCGGCTTAATCTTCCCTACAGGCCAGTCGCTACCCGCTAAAATAATTTTGCCTCCGAAATCTGCCTGCCAGCGTTGTCCCAATACAGCTGCCTTCGCCTCAGCTATAGAAAAAGTGCTGCCGATGTACTGCTTCCCAAGCGCTGCAAATTCGCCCGGTGGTCGGCCATCATTTCCCCTGATAACTAGCCTTCTTTCACTGCCTACCTGGTGGACACCCACCTGCAGCGTATAGATCCCAGGCGGTGCCCCTGGGGTGATCTGTATCTCTCGTCTGTCAGCCACAATCTCCCCTGCCTCCCAACGCGAGGTCGGGTAGAATCCATTAAACGGTTCCGCATCAGCGATCGCCCAAGCATAACCTTCGCTATCAGTCAGGCTGCTGACGACGCTATAGCTGGCCAGAGGAGCACTCTTAGCCTGCCAAAATAAGATCAGAGAAAGGCGATCAGGCGCACCGCGGATCGAATCGAGACGATAACCAAGCAGGTTCAGCCTGTTATCATAATTGACGGCCACGGGATTAGCGCCAGATGGCAAGGACTGGACGACGTAGGGTGACGTGTTATAGAGATAGACCTCTATCGCATAGCTCTCCCCGGTAAAGATGCGCTCATCTGTCTTCGCATAGTGGTTTTCCAGCGTCTTCTTCGTCAATCCTAATGGATCAATGCTCTTAGCCATCGCCTGGAGCAGCCAGATTCGCTCATGCTGATTGCCGATCCGCTCAATATCACGCCAGATGGTCTCTGGTACGGCCTGCGTACCCTGCCGAGGAACCCCATACCACGGTAGATGAGCCTTATCATAGTATTCGAAGGCGGTGTAAATCTTGCTGTCGTTCAACACCACCGCATCACCTGGGAGAGAATGCTCAACTATATACCCAACTGCGGCCCGAAAATTCTGTTTGGTGTTGTTATGTACGAATAGGTAGTCGTACGTCCCATAGCCTGATATCGTAAGAAAGTAGACCAGTGTTGCAGCTGCCAAAATCGCCTTCCATCGTCCAAGGCGAACAACACCAAGGCTCAACAGCAAATAGTATGGTGAGGATAGAAAAACAGCATAGCGTGTATTATAGACCACTTTATAGCGGGAGAAGATATAGAGCAAAACAATCGGCACAATTAAGCCAAACAGGAGCAAGAGGGCTCCCGATCGCTTGGCTGATGAAGCTAGGTCCCAAAACGCCGCCAGCATCAATACCCCGAGGATGGCCGCGTAAGGCAGGACCTGGAACTGATCGACAGTGATACCAAAGCTAAAGGAGACAGCCAGATCACGAAGCATATCCTGGAGATTCACTTCCAATGCTGGACCAGGCAGGGCCAGGAAGGCCCGAATGGCATATAGAGCGGTTGGTACAAAAGGAATAGCCAGAATGCCCAAGGCGGTGACGGCCCAAAGCACCTTCCATCGCCGCTTTAGAAATGCATAGGCGATAAAGTAGAACAACTCCGCCAGCACGACCAACGCTGCGAGATAATGAGTTAAGAGCATAAGTACGACTATAATGACATAGCTCAGATAATAACCAGGTCCGTCCCTTGTTACTACTTTGAAAACAAGATACAGCGAGAGTGCACTGAGAAGTCCAAACAGGGCGTAGGGACGGGCCTCTTGCCCATACCAAAGATAGTAGGGTGAGAGGGCAGCCAAAAAGGCTGCCATGAATCCTACCCAACGGTCAAATAAGGAGCGGCCGAGAGTATAGAGCATTGGTATGGTAAGAATCGTGGTTATAACCGATAGAAAGCGAATGGCGAACTCGCTCTTACCGAATAGTTTCAGGCAGAAATGCAATAAGAGGAAATAAAGGGGTGGATGCTGGTCGATTGTGACAACGTTGTCGATCACAATCTTGTTTGAGAGAATGTAGCCGATGTCTGAGTGAGCGCGATGGTAGCTTAGTGTCTCATCCCACCAAAGGCTTTGCGCTTCGATATGATATAGATGGAGCCCAAAACTCAAAACAATAATGAAGACCAGCGCAATTAGCCACAACCAATCGCGCTTCGCCAGGGAGGAAGTGCCCTGACTACTGGCCTCCACTTTTTTGATGCCCTCATTCACCAGCTAATCGCCTTATCAGAACTACATAGTACAAGATTAGTTCATAACCTCTGCGTAGACCTCCAGCGTCTTCCTGGCGATGCTGTCCCAGGACAACGCTGCGGCCAAGCTCGACGCCTGCTGGCTAAGGGAAGCTCGCCTTTCTGGTGAATCAAGCAAATTCTCAATGGCCTCAGCCAGGGTCAGGGGGTCATCCGGGGGAACCATCACTACTTTCTGCTCCAAGCGTAACTCTGGTAGAATACGAGCGTTTCGATCATCAAGACGACTTCCTTTGGCAACATCAGGGCAGTGGGTCGTGATGATTGGTAAGCCGTGCACCAAGGCCGCTACCAATGTTCCATGCCGCAGGGAGGCACCCTCCTTAAAGGGCAACACGCAGATATCTGAGCAGAGCAGGTGGGCCGAGGTCTCCTCCACCGTTCCGAACCCTGTCCACCATACCCGCCCCTGAAGTGCTGGCTCCTGGGTCATCGCCTCCATCCTTTGGGCATACGCCCAGTTCGATCGATCCCAATCTCCAGACTTACCACCTATCATAAGCAAGTTTACTGGACGATTTCGTTCTAACAATATTCTCAGGCCGTTAAGCAGCGTTTCCACGCCCTTGTCTTCCTTTAGGAAGCCAAAATAGGATAGTAGAGGCACATCACCCTGGAGTCCCAAGCCACTGCGCCACAAGATTCGCTCATAACCATTGACCGGACGAACGGGGATGTTACTGCCGATAGGAATAAAATACATCCGCCGCCTTCCGAACCTCGCCATAGCCCTCCAGCTATCCCACGTTACTCCCTCCGCCTGCAGTGTAGCCGCGTCCTCATGATTAGTAACGATAAGCGCATCAGCTAGAAAGGCCAGGATTGCGCCGGGCCACTTTCTTAATCGTCCCGCTTTGGGAAAGAGATAGGGTACTTTGAGATCGTGAAAGGTCACTACAACTTGGGGCTGCGCTCTTGCCCAGCGCATAAATAATGGCCATAGGTTGATAGCCGGGTGCATTCCATATGCCCCTGTCTGATACTGAATATGGACAACGTCAGGATGTTGCGCCTCTATTATGGACGATAGGCGCCCCCAGCTGTCGTATCCCCAACTCTTCAGCCGGGGCAAAACTGTATATGGCAGCCTGCGCTCCCCCTCAACAGCCGCTTCAGCATAGGTAACTACAGTCACCCCTGCGCCCTGGTCGGTCAAGGCGGCGGCCAAACAAGCACTGTAATCCCCGACTCCTCCCTTCATCGGGGGAAACTCGCCACTGATAAGACAGACCCTCACCTTAAGATCGCTCCCCGCCTATCACGATCGCCCTAGCAGAGTGAGTGGCAGCCGGCTGATCTGCCAACGGGACACCCTCAATAACATCAATAAGCGTTGCACCCGCATTCCTCGGTTGCGCGACACGAGTACAAATTTCAAACTCTCCTCAAACAATTGAAACAGAAACGTCAAGAAAATAAAAGTCCGCAGGGTGACCTCTTGCCAGCGCCCATAATGTTTGCCGAAGAACCTGCATTTGCTCTCGTGGAAATAAATGTTGCGCAGGGTTATATCCTGCTCGCTGCTTTTCGCCTCGTGATGGATGACCTTAGCCAGAGGGAAATAAACTACATGCCAGCCTGCCTGCTTGATACGATAGCACCAATCCAGTTCCTCGGAATACATATAGTAACGTTCGTCTAGCATCCCCACCTGGGATAGAGCCTCTCGACGCACCATAAAGCACGCCCCAACCACCCAGTCAACTTCCTGAATCTCATTATCCGGCGTATCAGTCATATAGTACCGCCGCAGTAACCCGATGTTGGGCATATAGCGCTGTAGAATAGTGCTCTCTACAAGGGCTGTAGCCAAAGTGGGGAAACGTCGACGCGATGACTGTATGATACCATCGCCATACAACAGTTGTGGACCCAGAACTCCTACATCGCGGTGCTTCTCCATAAACTCTGTCATGGAAGATAAGGAACCAACCCGTAGCTCTGTATCGGGATTCAACAGGAGCAGATAATCGCCCTGCGCTTGGGATGATGCCTGATTGTTGGCCCGGGTGAAACCTACGTTAGTATCATTAACGATGAGCTTCACCCAGGGGAACTCTGCCATAACCATGGCCACGCTGCCGTCTGAGGAGGCGTTGTCTACGACGAGGACCTCTACGGAGAGCCCAGAGCGGCGCACTTCGGTCTCCACCGAGCGCAAACATGCCCTTAGCAGGTCCTTCACATTCCAGCTGACAATGACGATGGAAAGGAGCAAAATCAGATCCTCTAAATCCTGAAACTCTACCGTTGCCTCGACTAATGTCCGTATTATAACACAAGCCCTATCTCCCCCCTGTAAGATTAACCGTTCCACAGCTGCACACCTAATGGCATAGCCGGGGCGCTCACTGAACTTGACAACCAAATCTTTCAAGGATAGAATGACCATCATGACTGGAAGGTTTTTTCCTTCTCAAATAGAGCGGTTTAAACAGCGATGACAAAGGAACAAACAAAGACAAGGCAGAGGCATCAATATAGCCAGGTTGTTGAAGTCAAGGGTCACATCATCGACTCCCTGATCTTCCCCCGCATACTGGACGAACTGATTGATCTGGGCGCCGAGTTCAAGATATTGCGGCTGGATGTAGGTAGGGGACGAACAGATCCCAGCTATGCGCGACTGGAGGTCATAGCACCCAGCGAGGAGATGCTACATACCATCGTTAGCGCGGTTCAACGCCTGGGTGCTACCCCCCTCCGTGTAGAAAACGCCACCTGTACTCCCGCCCCCAAAGATGGTGTATTTCCAGAGAACTTCTACTCTTCTACCAATATACCCACGTTGATCAGGTGGGAGGGGGAATGGATAGCCGTGGAGCACCCCGAGATGGATTGTGGTATCGTCATCCAGAATGGGCATGCCCGATGCGTCCCAGTTTGCGAGGTGAAGAAGGGGGATCTGGTGGCTGTTGGGGACAAGGGTATTCGCGTCCTGCCCCTGGAACGTCCCCGAGTACCCTCGCCCATATTTGGCTTCATGGGTAGTCCGGTATCAAGCGAAAAACCAAAATCGGCCCTGATCAAGGACATCGCCGATAAGATGCGTGAGGTGAGAGCAAGGGGTGGGAAGATCCTTGTTGTAGCCGGACCAGCTATCATTCACACTGGATCCCGTGATTACCTCTGTCGCTTGATTGAGCGAAGACAGATCGATTACCTATTTGCGGGCAACGCCTTGGCTGCTCACGATATCGAATACGCTTTCTACCGAACCTCGCTTGGTGTGCCCCTTGATGGGAGCCAACCGCTTGAGCAGGGACACGAACACCACCTCCGCGCCATCAATCGCATCCGGTCCGTTGGTGGTATCAAGCAGGCAGTAGAGGCAGGGATCTTACAAGAGGGCATAATGTACACCTGTGTAAAGTACGGTATTGATTATGTCCTCGCTGGATCCATCAGAGATGATGGACCACTACCCGAGGTGGTGACGGATGTCATCCAAGCCCAGAGTGAAATGCGAAAGCGGATCCACGATGGGGTGCAGCTGGCTTTAATGCTCTCTACAATGTTACATTCCATTGCCGTCGGTAACCTGTTACCGGCTACCATTTACACCGTCTGTGTCGATATCAACCCAGCCGCACTGACCAAAATGGTCGACCGTGGTAGCTTTCAGACGGTGGGATTAGTGATGGATGTGGCCAGTTTCCTGCGGGAGCTGGTCGAACTACTGGAAGAGCCTGTAAGTCCCCTACCCGCGATAGCAGCGAAGACCAAAGAACACTAGGATAGGCGGGACAGCCTCAAAAGGACATCTATCGCGGTCTGCTTTATAGCTTTTGACCATAAGACCATGCTTAAAGATTGCCCTGCCACATTCGCTGTAGCCTGAAGTAAGTGACAAGGTTATAATAGGCAAGAAGGACAGCTAAGAGCAAGCCATGGAATCCATCTAAATAGCCACGGAGGTCGATATAGTGCCTTTTGAACTCCCGTAGCGGCTGTAGAACGAAGGAGCGCCACCTGGGCTTGATACCCCTCCGAAACATAGTTCTGGCCTCATATTGAGCGTACAAATCCTGTTTGCATAGAAATTGCGCCAAATATTCGTAGTTATAATGGATCAGTCTATTACTCAGCCTACCCGCTCCCCCAGTCAACTGTACCAACTCGTGCACCTCGCGGGATTCATCATATTTGGCCCACCCCCGGCGCAAGAGGCGTAGTTGATAATCTGGGTACCAACCCCCATAGCGAATCCATTTCCCCCAAATAATGTTCTCTCGCGGTATCCAGTATCCTGCGATCCTTTCCCCCTGGCCAGTAGTTATCTCGGCACACTGGCCCGCGGTGATACCCGCTCCATCTTCGTCGTCCAGCACCATACGTATCTCCGAGGCAAGCTCAGGCGTTATGCGCTCATCAGCGTCAACGAAAAGCACCCACTGATGAGCAGCTAACGACATAGCCGCGTTGCGCTGCTCAGGGAAGGACACGAAATGGCGTTGAAGGACCCTGATCGTGTACCGGCGAGCAATCTCGACCGTCTGATCCGTGCTGAAGGCATCTAACACCACGATTTCGTCCGCCCAGACTAGACTCTCCAGACACGGACCGATATGCCTCTCTTCGTTCTTAGTTATAACAAGCGCCGAAACCTTGCCCATTCTCTTACATCCGAAAGACCTGGCCATAAGCAGCGAGCCTATCTCTCAGTTCAAGCTCGCTGAGCTGTCCGCGGTGTGCTTTCCACCAGGCTACCAGCGCCTCTTTGGCAACACCCAATCGCACTATGCCCCTAACCGCCCATCGAAAGAAACGGTCATAATGCTTCGCAAAGAGGCGGTATCTGCTTTTGTGCAGCTCGACGAACATTTGAGAGCGAAATTGAAGGGTGCTTTGGGCCCCATAATGGATGATGTCTGTTCCTGGTAGATAATAAATCTGCCACCCACCCCGCTTAATTCGCATACACCAATCGATCTCTTCGCAATACATGAAGAACTGCTCATCCAGTAACCCAACCTGTTGAATGGTCTCTCGTCTGACCACCAAGCACGCCCCCAGCGGATGATCGATGGGAAAGAGTTGTTCATAGCATCGCCAGGGATAGCGACCGTTCAAGCGCGAGTTCAGGAGGCGATAATTGATGGGAAAGAAATCCAGGAAGCTCATCCAGAGTCCAGGGAAACGGAAACACGAGTGTTGAATGGTACCATTAGGGTTAAGTAAACGGCAACCGGCTGCGCCAGCTTCCGGATAGGAGTCCATCATCTCGACCATCCGACCGAGTGTCTCACCAAGAACAACCGTATCAGGGTTAAGCAGAAGCACATAGCGACCTGTCGTTTGCTCTATAGCCTGGTTGCAAGCCGTCGCAAAGCCTCGGTTGTATTTATTGATGATAAGATGAACGGAAGGGAATTCGGCACATACCATCTGAGGACTACCATCAACCGAGGCGTTATCTACAACCCATACCTCAGCCGCAAATGGCTTGACCGCAATGCTAGCAAATACCGAATGCAGGCAGTATCTAAGGAGGCCACACGTATTATAGCTGACGATCACAATCGAAAGGTCGATCACTGGGTTAATCTAATAGCTCACGACGATTTTCGTCTGTCCTACACGTCCACCAGGGAAACCCACACCGCCCTGTTCGACAGCCGCCCAGAAGTACATTTCCCGCACCCCACGTTGCAAGACTTTGATCGTGCCTGTAATCGTCGCCTCTTCGCCCGGGGCGAGTGTCTTGCCGATGCCCCAACGGACGGGGTAGGGTTGAGGTGAATTGGTCCAGTCCACGCAAACTCTCCACACACCACCTCGCTCGAAGTAGGTAGCCTCTTCCCCAGTACGCCACCAGGCGTAGGTCATATCTGTGGTGTAAGCCGTCCCAGGAGGCGGTCCCATCCGCGCCTCGGGAGATGGATCCCATTTGATTGTCGTTGTACCGGTATTTTTCACCTTGATCTCCACGTTCACGGTGCCCCCGAGGGCAATCGCTGTAGGGCTGAATTTCGCCTTGACGATTTCCAGTCTGGGGATACCACCATTGGCGATCGTGACCTGACCCGTGGCCTCAGTCACGTTCCCAGACTCATCCTCAGCTACGATATGATAGGTATAGAGACCATCCGGAAGCAGATTGCCCCCATTCTCCCGTCCATCCCAGGTAAAAGAATGTAAGGCTGCCTCTCGCTTGGTCGGGGGATCAAGAAGGGCATATTCGGTTGTCGGTCCAGTGGCAAAGATGGTGACCTTCGCTCTCTTGGATAGAGCGTAACTGAGGAACGCTTCGTCATCCACACCATCACCATTAGGAGAGATCGTTTCCGGCTGGCAAACAATATTACTTATCTCCGGCGGTGTAGTATCAGCCCCCTCGATAACTAAGTTTACCCTTCTTTCGGCACGCCGGCCATCGGCATCCTCAGCCTCGACAACAAATGTATATCGGCCATCAGGTAGGACTCGTCGGTTCAAAGAATTGCCGAAGCTGATCGCCCCATCAAATCTCGCCTCATAGGTGTCAGGCGGGCGTAGTGCTCTCTCCCTGAAAGTATAAGTCTTCCCCTCAGCAGCCAGGATGGTGATTGATACGTTCGCTCTGGTTGAAATCTTATAAGTGATCGTAGCTATATCATCTATGCCATCACCGTTGGGCGAAATTTGCGAGGGCGTTATGCGCACATCTGAGAGCAGAGAACCCGAAAAACAGCCGGCCATCGACAAAAATAGTGCAGCAAGGAACACCCCTATCAGCACCACATAGAGATAGAATTTCCCTTTCAAACAACGCTCCTCCGTTCCTCCACAATTTTAGGAGGCATCGCCTCCTTCTGGAGAGCAACCTGCAAGACCTCTTCCATCTTCTCTACAAAGACGAAATTCAACTGACGTTTGACATCGGCTGGTATCTCCACCATATCTTTCTGGTTTCTCTTGGGCAAGATGAAAGTCGTTATTCCTGCTCGATGGGCGGCTAGGACCTTCTCTTTCAGACCGCCAACCGGTAACACGCGCCCCCGCAGGGTGATTTCCCCAGTCATAGCCACCTCCCGCCGCACAGGACGACGGGTCAGGGCCGAGATGAGAGCCGTAGCCATAGCGATTCCGGCCGAGGGCCCATCCTTAGGAATAGCACCAGCCGGAAGATGAATATGAATATCCATCTTCTCATAGAACCCATCCCAAATATGAAGATCCTTCGCCTTAGATCTTGTATAACTCATCGCTGCCGTGGCTGATTCCTTCATGATCTCACCCAGCTGGCCGGTCAAAATGAGGCTGCCCTTACCGTCCATAAGGGTCACCTCTATAGTAGCCAGATCCCCTCCAGCCTCAGTCCAGTAAACACCAGTGGCCACCCCTACTTCATCTCGTTCTTCGGCCACCCCCCAGAAGAACCGTGGCGGGCCAAGGTACTTGGGAAGAGACTGCGTTACGATCGTGGTGGGGGCTTTCTCCCCCTCCGCTATTACCTTGGCCACCTTACGACAGATTGATCCAATCTCACGTTCCAGATTGCGTAGCCCCGCCTCATGCGTATACTCACGAATCATCTGCCGCAGTGCCCCCTCCGAGAAGTGCAACTGCCCCACATTCAGCCCATGCTGACTGAGTTGTTTAGGTACGAGGAACCGCTTGGCAATCTGGAGCTTCTCCTCTTCGATATACCCCGGTAGCTCGATGACCTCCATCCGATCACGCAAAGCCGGCGGCACGGGATCAAGGATATTAGCTGTTGTAATAAACATCACCTTGGAGAGATTATAGGGCACATCCAGGTAATGATCGCTGAAGGCGTAGTTCTGCTCTGGATCCAGCACCTCCAGCAGTGCCGCAGAGGGGTCACCGCGAAAGTCGATCCCCACCTTATCTATTTCATCCATCATGAATACCGGGTTGATCGTCCCCGCCGTGCGCATCGTCTGAATGATACGGCCAGGTAAAGCCCCGACATAGGTTCGCCGGTGTCCCCGGATTTCAGCCTCATCCCGTATGCCACCTAGACTTATCCGAACGAATTTCCTACCCAGGGACTGTGCTATTGACCGACCCAGACTGGTCTTACCCACCCCAGGCGGTCCCACAAAGCAGAGGATCGGACTACGCATTCGCTCGCCTGCTAAGCGGCGCACGGCCATATACTCTAGGATACGTTCCTTAACCTTCATCAATCCATAGTGATTTTCCTCTAAGACCTTAGCTGCCTGCTTGATGTCAAGATTATCCGCCGTCTCATTGCTCCAAGGAAGGTTAACCAGCCAATCCAGATAGGTACGGATTACAGCTACTTCTGGAGCCGCCGCCGGCATAGTCGATAACCGAGTCAGCTCGTCCTCTGCCTTCCTGGCTACATTATCCGGCATCCCCACGCCCTTGATCTTCTCTCGTAATTCATTTATCTCCCGAGCCTGGGCATCTACCTCGCCCAGCTCTCTCTGAATGGCCTTTAACTGCTCCCGCAGAACGTATTCACGGTGCGATTTATCAACTTCTTGTTGAACCTGGCTCTGGATCCTGCTCTCAAGCTCAAGGACATCCAGCTCTTTAGCCAGCAGGACGTTTGCCTTCTGTAAACGTTCTACAGGGTTAAGCGTCTCTAATATCTCCTGACGTTGCTGCACAGATAGGCTCAGACTAGAAGCAACCAGATCGGCCAGCCAGCCGGGTTCATCTATGTTCATCGCCGCCACGTAGGTCTCATCGGAGAGATGGCCACTCAGCTTGACACACTTCTCAAATAGGGCCAGGACAGCGCGCATTAAGGCTTCAACTGAGATCGTTTTTTCCGCATATTCGCTGAGTGGTGACACCCTAGACTTTATATAAGGATCAGACTGCGTAAAACTGAGTAATTTTACCCGACGCTGCCCCTGAACCAGCACGCTGATCGTTCCGTCAGGCATTTTAAGCATCCGACCAATGGTAGCCTCGGTCCCAACTGTATATACATCATCGAAGGTGATATCGTACAACTCCGGCTGACGCTGGGCTACGACCACTATAGTACGCTCTTTAAGCATCGCGTCCTCGATGGCCCGCACCGATCGCTCACGTCCAACGACTAAGGGGGTGATCATACGTGGGAATAATACTGTATCGCGAATAGGCAAAACTGGTAGCTCAGCGATCATTAATAGCTCATTTTCATCATTCTTGCTTCTCTTTCGCGCCAACCTTCTATCCTCCACTCCCCAAAAGAATTCTACTACTATCCATCTCTTTTATAGCACATTTACTCGCCTTAATAAAGGTGCGTGCACCGCGTGGCTATGCTATAATACCTGCGAATACGGTGGACAAAGAGATGCTTCAAGCAACACGTGTAGTCCTGCGGGAGATTGTAAGATCAGACGTCGACGAAATGGCCAAGTGGCCCAGATATACAGAAGCGGAGCTCCAATGGGCTAACTTCGATGAGCGAAGCACGGCAGAGCGAGACCTTTGGTTCGAAATAGGGAGAAGTGACCTTACCCGCTGCCGCTTCGCTATTCTTAACCAGGAGGGTTGTCTAATTGGCATACTTGGATTACGTCATATCAACCTCCTCCCTGGCCAGGCTACATTAGGCATCCAGCTCGCTGCCAACGAAGTGAATAAGGGCTACGGCACTGAGGCCATTATCACCCTTCTGCACATCGCCTTCGAACAGATGAATTTGAAACGGATCAATCTGGATGTGGTTGAGAGCAATAAACGAGCCAGGCGTTGCTACGAGAAGTGCGGATTCAACATCATTGGCCGACACCTCGATAGCAATGGTGATACCTACATAGACATGAGTATAAGCCGAGAAGAGTTTTGACAAAAACATGGAAACCCCAAGTAGCGCTATAACATCGTTACAGGTAGTATTATTCGACAGGCCTTGAGTAGCAGATAACAAGAGGTGAAAAAGATGGTGGACAAAGAAAGGGAACGGGCGCTGGAAATGGCTATCAGCCATATCGACAAACAATTCGGAAAGGGATCGATAATGCGCTTGGGAGAGGCAACGCCACGGATGACTGTGGAGGCGATACCCACTGGCTCGATCGCTCTAGATTTGGCCATAGGGGTTGGGGGTGTTCCCCGCGGCCGTGTCACAGAGATATTTGGTCCTGAATCTGCCGGCAAGACTACCCTGGTTCAACACATTATCGCCCAAGCCCAACGCCTAGGCGGGATCACCGCTTTCATCGACGTTGAACACGTCCTTGATCCGGAATACGCCAAGAAGTGCGGTGTCAATATCGACGATCTCTATGTCTCCCAACCGGATACCGGTGAGCAAGCCTTAGAGATTGCCGAGGCCCTGGTGCGTAGCAACGCTGTGGACATCGTAGCCATCGACTCTGTAGCTGCCCTCGTACCACGAGCTGAGATCGAAGGCGAGATGGGCGATGCCCACGTAGGTCTCCAAGCCAGACTTATGTCTCAGGCCCTCCGGAAATTGACCGGAGCGATCAGCAAATCCAAAACCGCTGTCATCTTCACTAATCAACTGCGAGAGAAGATTGGGGTTATGTTCGGTAACCCCGAGGTAACACCAGGTGGCCGCGCCCTCAAATTTTACGCCTCGGTTCGTCTGGAGATCAGACGTGTGGAAGCAATTAAACAAGGTAATGAGACAATTGGCAACCGTACTAGAGTTAAGGTCGTCAAGAATAAGGTTGCTCCTCCTTTCCGAACCGCGGAATTTGACATCCTCTACAATGAGGGCATCTCCTATGAGGGTGGGCTCTTGGACGTTGGTTTGGAAATGGGCCTGGTCAGGAAAAGCGGAGCCTTCTTCAGTTTCGGGGATGTTCGGCTTGGCCAAGGGAGAGAGAACGCCAGAGAATTTTTGAAGCAGAATCCGCAGATCGCTCAGGAGATCGAACGCCAGATTCGAGCTAATACGAGTGCCTATAAGGGTGTTGAAATCAGCCCGTTGACGGCCATAAATCCCGCTTCCTCAACCCAGGAGTCGACCAACTCAGACATCCCTGCTTAGTAGCTATCGACCGGTGGAAGCGTGTCTGGAATCATCACCGCCATAAGACCTCAAGAGAGCCGTGACCGCGTAAATATTTACCTCGATGATAGATTTGCCTTCAGCTTGACTGCCTTGGTCGCGGAGGCAGCACAGATAGGATGTGGGCAATTCCTTAGCAACGAGGAGATCGCCCATCTGCTCAGTAAGGATTCTTTCCAAAGAGGCTTGGATAGCGCCCTTCACTTCCTGTCTTATCGTCCCCGTAGCGAGAGTGAGGTCAGGCATAACCTGCTTCGCAAGGGACTAGAGGCGGAGACTATAGGTCGGATCATCGATCGATTGAAAGAGATGGGTCTCATCGACGACAGCGCTTTCGCCAGGTTCTGGGTGGAGAACCGTGAAACATTCAACCCTCGATCTACAAGAGCGTTGAGGATGGAGCTACGCCAGAAAGGAATAGCCAGAGAGATCGTTGAGGAGACCCTGGCCGATGCCCATGGCGAAGAGTCGCTGGCCTATGCTGCAGCCCAAAAGCGGCTGCGCAAGTTAAAGACGATGGATGATAAAGTTGCCTGGCAAAAGATTGGCCATCATCTGAGTCGACGCGGCTTCAGCTACGATGTCATCAGCCTTGTCATCAATCGCCTACAACGTGAATCAGTAAGCAGCGACAGAGGGTCGCCTGCTTGACAGTAACTAAGGTGGTAATTATCATTGCACTAGACTAGATAGCTATGCTGAACAGTCAGACTTAAACTGGTCGATAGAAAGGTGAGGGTAATATGTTGCTGAGAGACCTGGTAGAGATGATACCGACGATCATTGTGGTTAGCCTCATCGTCAGCGGTATCTCTTTTGCCTTTGGCTACTTCTTCAGGCAATACCAAGCCAGTGCTCAAATAAAGTCCGCCGAAGCCAACGCTGAAAAAATTCTTAGCGAAGCCAAGACAAAACAACGGGAGATCATCCTTGAAGCTAAAGATGAGGCGCTCAAAATACGGGGGGCCATCGAGACCGAGCTTCGCGAAAGGCGCATCGATTTACAGCGTCAAGAGCGACGGCTCCTTCAGAAAGAGGAAACCCTTGATCGTAGATTAGAAGCATTGGAGCGACGGGAACGGAGCACTGCCCAGAAGGAAAAGGAGATCGAAAACCAACGCAACGAAATCGAGGAGATTAAGCGGAAGCACCTCAAAGAACTGGAACGCATATCCGGTTTAACCCTGGCTGAAGCCAGGGAACTATTGCTGAAGGAGATCGAATCAGAGGTAAAACAGGACGCTGCCCGTCGTATTCGGGAGATAGAAGCCCAGCTTAAGGAGGAGGCTGATCGGAAAGCTCGCCAGATTATCACCCTGGCCATCCAACGCTGTGCTGCAGATCAAGTGGCCGAAACAACCGTTTCAGCTGTTCCCCTCCCCAGCGATGAGATGAAGGGCCGCATCATCGGACGGGAGGGGCGCAATATTCGAGCGCTGGAAAGCGCCACCGGTGTTGATCTCATTATTGATGATACACCCGATGCAGTAACCCTTTCCGGCTTTGATCCTGTTCGCCGCGAAGTCGCTCGCCTAGCTCTGAACAAACTCATTGTTGACGGCCGAATCCATCCGGCGCGCATCGAAGAAATGGTGCAAAAGGCAAGACAGGAGGTGGATTCGATCATCCGCGAAGAAGGGGAACAGGCAGCCTATCAAGCAGGTGTCCATGGGTTGCCCTCAGAGCTACTCAAAACCCTTGGACGTTTGAAGTTCCGCACCAGCTACGGCCAAAATGTGCTGATGCACTCCGTAGAGGTTGCCCATCTAGCCACAATGATGGCTACCGAATTAGGGGCTGACATCAATGTGACCCGACGGGCTGGGTTGTTGCATGACATCGGCAAAGCCGTTGACCACGAGGTGGAGGGGCCACACGCTCTCATCGGTGCTGATATCGCTAAGCGTTACGGTCTGCCCCCAAAGGTAGTCCAAGCTATAGCTGGCCATCACCAGGACCAGGATCAACAAACGATCGAGGCTATCCTTATTCAAGCCGCCGATGCCATTTCTGGAGCTCGCCCGGGCGCTCGACGGGAAACACTGGAAAGCTACATCAAACGATTAGAGTCCCTGGAGAACATAGCCAATTCATTCTCCGGGGTGGAAAAGTCTTTCGCCATCCAGGCCGGCCGTGAGGTAAGGATCATAGTCAAGCCCGACGAAATCGACGACTTAGCCGCGGTGCGTTTGGCTAGAGATATCGTCAAGCAGATAGAGGAAACCCTGGAATATCCAGGGCAGATAAAGGTGACAGTCGTTCGCGAAACCCGCGCCGTGGACTATGCCAAGTAGCTCTCACCAGGAACGACAGGGGATAACGTCCCCCGTCAGCATCTGCTTTCGGCTCAGATACTATTCGGGAGATCCCGAGTTGGCCGCAGCCCAACTTTGCGGGCAGCCATGAAGCGGGAATAATATTGACTCCAGCCACGCGAATCCTTAACACTCTGGGAGAGATCCTTGCGTATCCTGATGATAGGTGATATTGTCGGCCGACCCGGGCGGCGTGCTGTAAGACAGCTCCTCCCCACCTTACAGCAACAATACGAGCTCGAACTGATCATCGCCAACGGAGAGAACGCCGCTGGTGGTCGCGGGTTGACTCAGACCACGGCTGAGGAGCTATTTGAAGCCGGTGTGGATGTCATTACCTCAGGAAACCATATCTGGGAACAGACAGGGATACGTGCCTACCTTGAACGTGACGTTCCGATATTGCGTCCTCTAAACTATCCACCTGGGGCGCCCGGTCGGGGCCATCTTGAGATGAAAGACACCCTAATCATCAACTTGTCCGGCCGACTATTTATAGCTAACCTTGACTGCCCATTTCGGGCCATCGATGAGCTTCTAAGCCGAATCGGCCCTTCCCCGAAGATAAGGATTGTTGATTTCCACGCTGAAGCGACGTCAGAGAAGGTAGTTATGGGCTGGTATCTTGATGGACGTGTCAGCGCTGTATTTGGAACACATACACACGTCCCTACGGCCGATCAACGCATTCTACCCAAAGGTACGGCCCATATCACCGACGTTGGGATGGTAGGCCCTTGGAACTCGGTCATTGGAATGCAGGTGGAAACAGTTATCTCTCGTTTCATCACCCAGCTGCCTGACTCACTTGAGGTGGCCAAAGGACCTGTAGCTTTCAACTCCGTAATCGTGGATATCGATCCCGAATCCGGCAAGACTACCCAGATCTTTCGCCTGGACAAAATCATTGACGGATAGCGGCTGGTCATTCATCAGCTCAGCTAAGCATCGAACCAGCTGCCTGCTTATCACTACAAGGAGGCAACCAAGTGAAGGTACAATCTGAGCAAGAACCTCAAGAGCAGGTGGAAATCCTGAAGGTATCATCCCAATCGAAGCCAAGTGCTGTAGCTGGCGCCATTGCCGGGGTAATGCGGGAAAAGGGGAGAGCGGAGATCCAGGCCATAGGTGCTGGAGCAGTCAATCAAGCGGTGAAGGCTATAGCTATCGCTAGAGGCTACCTAGCCTCCAGTGGATTAGATGCTATCTGCATTCCGGCTTTCACAGATGTGATGATCGATAACGAGGAGAGAACAGCAGTCAAGTTAATCGTGGAACCACGCTAAACGGGGGTTCCAAGGGGACACAGCCCGCCTGCGGCGGATCTGGGGATGTGCCCCACCAGAGTACAAAAAAGCCCGCAGGGCTACCTTGAATCCATCTTCGGCGGATTTGGGGGTGATATTCACTCTCTACAGAGCTCATAGGAACATCCAAAAGAAGGGATCAGATCAGCAACAGCGAGGAGCCCTCTATCCCATCATCTTTTCGATCCGCACCAGGACAGTGCGCATCTCCAAACTATGACGCAACAGTGAACGTGAGCGTCCGGTCAAGACATTGACCGGAGTATCACCATAGTGTATGAGCATAAAGACCAGCCCTTTGGCTACCGAATCGCTGATCACGGCCGTCGTTGATATCTCACCTTGCTCAGAGATGACCCGGATCTTATCACCGCTTTTCAGGAACAACAGCGCTGCATCATCCGGATGAATATGTAAACAAGATTCAAGGCGAAACTCCTTCAGCCCAGGGGCATTCCGTGTCATAGCACCTGTGTTGTAATGGTAGAGGGTACGGCCGCTAAGCAGGGTGAAT
The DNA here is from genome assembly GCA_023475225.1 of Chloroflexota bacterium. Classification (NCBI taxonomy): domain Bacteria; kingdom Bacillati; phylum Chloroflexota; species Chloroflexota bacterium. The sequence goes on along the minus strand of JAMCVK010000024.1, from coordinate 111,809 downwards.
GGATAGCACTGATTGGTTTCCTTTGGCCCCAGATTGTATCTAAGAGGAATGAACCTCCCTTTTCCTCGATCAAACGTCTCCTGATAAAGGGTAGCCGTACCCGGATCGGTAGTACTGGGGCAAGGCCACTGAAGCCCCCCAACTTGCAATCGTTCATAGATTATACCCCTATACGACGGCACCAGAGCGCGTATCTCCTCCATGACATCCTTAGGATGCAGGTAGTCGAAGCTCAACCATTGTGATTGCTTTCCACCATCCCCTAGGGCAAGTACTTTATTGGCCAGATCAGAAATTATCCACCAATCCGGCCGACTATCACCGAGAGGCGCCAAGGCTTGACGCACAAACTGCACCCGTCTTTCAGTATTGGTGAACGTTCCTTCCTTCTCTGCAAAAGAACACGCCGGGAGCACAACGTGAGCCAGAGCGGCTGTCTCCGTGGGGAAAACATCCTGCACAACGAGCAATTCCAATGATCGAAGTCCCTCTTCCACACAGCTTCTATTGGCTAAGGACAGGAGTGGATTAGCTCCGACGATATAGAGTGCCTTCAGCTTACCCAGACGTGCCGCCTCAAACATCTGCAGGATATCCAACCCTGAAACAATCGGCATCTCACAACCCCAGGCCGAAGCGAATTCCTGGCATGCTCCAACGTCGTTGATCGGCCGATATCCCGGTAGATATTCAGCCATAGCGCCCATGTCACTCGCTCCCTGCAGATTATTCGGGCCAGCCAGGGGTGCCAGACCAGCTCCTTCCTGGCCAAGATGACCGGTCAACATTGCCAGATTGGCCAGCGTCTGAACAGTTTCCCGCGGGGCCGCACCGAGCGTCACACCCGCACCATAAATTATCCAGGATGAGTTTGTGGCCGGCCGACTGTCTGGTTCTACAAAGTGGCCATACCAACTCAGCGGTATCTCATAGCGAGAATCGGCGCCACCTGTGGCATAGATTCTCGCCGCGGTCAGGATATCCTCCACCTTTACACCGGTTATCTCTGAGACCGCGGTCAAATCACAATCACGCAGGGCCTCCTTGAACTCTTCGAATCCTTCGCAACGTTCGGAGACGAACGCCTCATTGACCAAACCCTCATCCTGGATCGCCCGTGCTAGGCCAATGAGAAGTGCCAGATCTGTTCCCGGACGTGGCCTGAGCTGCAGATAGGCGAAGCGACTCAACGTTATCTGGCGTGGATCAATGAGAATCAGCTTCGCACTACGACGTACAGCCCGCTTGATTTGTAGGGCCACAATAGGATGGGTCTCGGTAGTATTAGACCCAACCACAAGGATACACCCAGCCTTCGCAATGTCTTGAAGTGGACCTGTCATGGCTGCGCTGCCCCAGGCTGCACTCAGCCCCTCAAGGGTGGGCTTATGACAAAGCTCCCCCATATGCCCAATATTATTTGTTCCCAATACACCCCGGGCAAACCTCTGGAGGAGATAATTCTCCTCGTTAGTACACTTATCAGAGGCGATGACACCAATGGCCTCGGGACCATACCTTTCCAGGACCTCCGTCATCTTACTGGCCACAAAGCCAATGGCCTCCTCCCAGGTGACCGTCAGCTGGGATCCATCAGCAGCACGTTTCAGCGGTCTGCTTAGCCTGTGCTGGCTTTGGACATAGTCATAGCCATAGCGCCCCTTGACACAAAGGGACATACCATTAATCCCTCTCTCAGTCGGGTAAGAGCTGCTGATCTGTCCTCCTTTGATATTCAAAAGAAGCTGGCAACCGCAGCCACAGAAAGAGCATGTCGTAGGTACAGCCACATCAGGAAGGCCATCATATTTGCTCTGGTGATCCGTAAGGGCCGCTGTCGGGCAGACCTGAACGCACTGGCCACAGAACTCACAGTTTGATAGATCCCTAGTTACCTCAAAGGCGCTGGCTATATGGAGATTTCCCGCCCGATAGGTGCTCTCGATTGCAGCCACCCCTTGCACCTCATCACAAACTCGCGTGCAGCGTGTGCAGTTGATGCAGTAGCTGGGATCGAAGTCGATGAAGGGATTGGAACGTTCCACTGGAGAGATATGGCGCGGAGCACGGTAGCGCTGCCAGCGGATCCCTACAAAATCCACGACGCGTTGCAGCTCGCAGCGTTCATTTTTGGCACAGAAGACGCAGCGGTCATTTACTTCCTGGTCCCTGATACAAACACCAAACGGATGGCAGCGAGGAATACGCGGACAATTGAGGCAGCGATCAGGATGATCGCTGAGTAACATCTCCAACACGTTCTGACGCATCTTAATGACGCTAGGTGTATTGGTACGCACCACCATTCCTTCAGAAACAGGTATGGTGCATGCCGTATCCATCCCCCTGCGTTTCTCGATCTCCACCAAACATAGGCGACAACCGGCATATGGCTTGATAGCCGGATGCCAACAAAGATGTGGAATGTAAATCCCAGCCAGTAAGGCAGACTGAAGTACAGTCATGCCCTTCTCCGCCTCAACCTCACGGTCATCGATAACCAGATTAACTACACTTGGGCGTCTTTCGCCAACTGCCTTTTCCGCTATCGTCAATTCCTACCTCCCCCATACGGAGCTCATCACAAAACCAGACTTCAGGGGAAACTTCCTGGTCGACGAAAGCCCCTTCCGCTAAAGCCTTACTCCTGAAAGGACTGCGCTGAATGTCTATCTGATGGGTACGCTGAGCAGCTGCCCTGGCATATCCGTCGTGTCAGCATAGTTCATTTCTCCCGGACCCCATCCCAAACCACCCTCACCGCGCATACGGCAAAAATTCGCTGGACATCTCTTCTCCAGAATATGCGCCTCATACTCCGCCCGAAAGTGACGGATGGAACAGAGGAGAGGTACAGCAGCCGTTTGTCCTAAACCACAGAGAGCTGTCTCTTTCATAGTTGTGGCCATAGCTTCCAGGAGATCCAACTCCTCCAGTCGCCCTAAGCCCTCCGCGATATAAGTAACAATGTCTTGCAGCCGCTGACAGCCTATACGACAGGTGGTACAGCGCCCACACGATTCAGCGGCGCTGAAACCGATGAAATACCTGGACATATCAACCATACACACACTTTCATCCATTATTACCAAGCCACCTGAACCAATGGCCGAGCCGGCCTCTTCGAGGGACTCAAAGGATAACGGAATATCTAGAAGGGATGCTGGCAAGCAACCACCCGAAGGTCCACCAGGTTGAGCGGCCTTAAAGGGCTTCCCCCCTGGGATACCCCCACCAATATCGAATACTAACCGTCGCAATGAGACGCCGAAGGGTACCTCAACCAGACCTGGGTGACGGATATGTCCGGATAAGGCGAACAGCTTGGTTCCCTTGCTCTCCGCTGTACCGATGCTAGCATACCAAACACCACCCTTCTCAATAATGTCTGGTATGTTGGCAAAGGTTTCTACGTTGTTCATAAGAGTCGGCTTGGCCCAGAGCCCCCGTTCAACAGAGCGAACCAGCTTGGGGCGGGGCATACCCCGCTTAGCCTCCAACGATGACATTTGAGCCGAGGACTCTCCAGCTGCATAGGAGCCAGCTCCCCGACGGAGGAGGATATCATAGGAGAAGCCACTACCTAAGATGTTGTGCCCAAGCAGTCCATAGTGGTGAGCCTGCTCCAAGGCAACGGCCATGCGCCTCGCCGCCAGGTCATGCTCACCACCTATGTAGATGTAGCCACAATCAGAACCGACAGCGTAGGCGCCGATGAGCATCCCCTCAATAATGCGCTGGGGATCGCTCTCCATCAGGCGCCGGTCCTTATAGACAGCCGGTTCTCCCTCCTCAGCGTTACAAATAACGTATTTGGGATGCCCTTTGACCGCTCGTGATGATTCCCATTTCCTCCCCGTTGGGAAGGCAGCACCACCCCTACCCATAAGACCAGATTCCTTGACCTCGGCGATCACCTCTTCCGGCTTCATATCGAAAAGGGCCTTGACCAGAGCAGTATAACCCCCATTAGCGATATATTCATCGATACTCTCTGGATCGATCCGGCCACAGTTGCGGGTAATGATCCGTTGCTGGTATTTGAAGAAGGGGATGTCATCGTAGGCCGGGATGCCATTAACAGCCGTATTGGCTGTGGTCGCAACAGCCAGGTCTGGACGAAGCTCATCTCTTAGCAGACAGTCCCCAATAAGCAAGGGAACAAGCTCAGGGGTGACATGCCCATAAGTTACACACGGCCCACCTGGCTTCATTATGTCAACCAATACCTCAGCGTAACACATGCCGTTGCAGCCAGTCTGGCTGACGATAGCCTCAATGTTATGTCGCTGGAGCTCCTGTTGGATAGCGTTGAAAACCTCCTCGGCCCCCACACTGAGGCCACAAGCACCCGTACCGACGATGATCCGTGGTACTGTAGGACGCGATAGTCGTTCCCAATGGGCCATAGCCCGCGCCTTAATCACCTCAAAATCCCCTCTCACCCTCGTACCTCCCCTAAAGAGCGCTTCCCTGCGTCCCTTCGGGTATCGCCCCTTCTTCCTTAATAAAAATAAACTGAGCCAACCTCTCTTTCGTTACTCTTCCTACCAGCGTACGATTGAGGCCGATCACCGGCGCGTGAGTGCAAATTCCTAAACAAGGAGATAGCTCTAGTTCCAACTCACCATCCGCCGTAATGCCTCCAGGTTCAAGTCCTAAATCATCCTTTATCTGTTGGCACAGAGCCAAGCCGCCCTGTATGCGACAGGCCAAACCCTGACACACAGTTACTACCCTTTTAGCCGGCGGTTTGGACCTAAAATCAGTGTAATAGGTGAACATACCGTAGATCTGAGCGGGAGAAATGCGCAGATGCTTAGCGATAGTCTCGACCGCTACATCAGAAATATAACCATACCGTTCCTGTACCTCATGGAGGATAGGTAATAACGCTCCATCTACATCTGTATAGCCAGCTAAAAGCGACTCTATCTCCTCTAATGAGATCTCCACATGCCCCTCATTCGACACAATCAACCTCCCTCTTGATGGTCTCCTTCCTAAAGGATGGCGGGGTTGTCCTCTAGGACCCCCAAACTTTCCTGTCCCCTACTGGCCCAAACCAATGGCCAGCCCCAGGGTAGTCAAATCGAACTCTTCAGCAAGCAACGTCTCTAAGCGCTGGATTTTACTTTCCTGTCGGAATCTGGTCCTTAGGTAGGCCCCCTCAAGATTCTCAAGCGTAGTGATGATATCCTCCTTGACCCTGACCAGAGGTATATCTGACTCTTCAGCCAAAATCAGGACGGCCCGATTTACCACAAAGTCGCCCGTGAGAATCAAACAACAGGTGGGGGTCCGCAAGGCTGCCAACTGGATATCGGGGCGATCGCCGGGCACAATCACCGCCTTGTTGGGAAGACGCTGGAAGTAAGCGAGGGCACCGTCCGGACTCATAGCCCCAATCATAATATGCTCGGCTAGCCTGTCCAGCCTATCTGCCCCACAGAGCACCTCTCCATTGACCTGCCTGACCAGATCAGCCACACTTGGAGCGAACAGCGTATTGTCCTGCTTGACAGTCCCTAATATCCTTATTCCCTCTCGTTCTAAGGAAGGTGCAAGCGCCCCTCTCACTGCGGCAACCTGCCGCTCAGGGATAGCATTAATCACTACACCAATCAGGTTATCCCCAAGCATTGTCCTGGCCATCCCAGCTGCTGCGACTAGATCACTATAATCGTGAGTGTAATGGAGGATTAGCAAAACCCTTGCCTGAAAGAGCTCAGTCAGATAGGGAAGGTCTAGCCCTAGTGCTGCACCATCGGCCAGTCCTGGGGGGGCCTCAAGTAGGATGATATCCTTATCCTGCCCGATCCTCGTGTAGGCTCCTATGATCTTCTCCCTCAAGGTTGGAGGGGAGGACTCGACGTGCGGAGCCAACTCCACCGGAGCGATGTCCTCTATGGGCTCCTGGAGATGAAGAATACTTTTGGCGAAAAAGGCATCCCCAGAGTCGACCTCCGGCTGTTTCAGAGAGAGCACGCTTATAGGCTTCATATAGCCAACGACAAGACCCCGTCGCTGCCAGCATCGCGCCAGGATGATGGCATAGGCCGTTTTACCAGCTGCCGCCTCTACAGAACAGACATATAGCGCCTTCAACCACTGCCTCCCTCATCCAGGGAAATTGAGCTCGTTTGCTCAGGGGCAGAATGCTTTGCCGAGAGAGATATTGCTTCGGTCGAACCGGGAAGCAAGCCGGTCAACAACCCTGAAAGGATCAGAGTTCGCACCACGTGCACCCTATCACTGGGAACGAGGATTTCACAAGGAGCAGCAAGGTCATCCCGGCGAGTCTGGTCGCTCCACCACAACTCACACGGAATCCCCTCCTCCTCCAGGAACTCTTGCCACGCCCTCGCTATCGGCCGATTTGGGGCTATCCGCAGTACTGTCCACATACCTATCCCCTGGTTATCGCCGCTTAATTGCCAGCCAATACTACCATGTTCCCCCGCCTATGTAAACGTATAAAGCGCCAAAATAAAATCTAGACCCACATATGCTAAAAGGGTATAATGATACCAGCCAGTCATTCAGCGTTGAAAAGCAACCTTAAGGGTTTCGCCATGCCAGAGTTACCAGAAGTAGAGACCTTCAGCCGCAACCTTGGGCAGTGCATAGTGGGCAAGTCGATCGTGGATGCTCACTTCAAGCAGCCCAGGGCGCTCAATCTGCCCCCTCAAGAGTTCGCCCGTCTGGTGAAAGGGAGAATCGGGGCTGTGCGGCGACGCGGTAAATCGGTTATTCTGATACTGGAGAATGGCAGTATCTGGCTACATCTCGGACTGACCGGCCAACCAATCTACGCGCAGACGGGCCAGGATCTATCGGAGGCGACCGCCTGGTTCCGCCTCGATGATCAATCCCAGCTGGCTATTTACAAGAGCTTTATGGGACATACCCATTTTGTCGCCCCCGAGGAGTTCGACTCGAGATGGGCTGAACTGGGCATCGAGCCTCTTGATCCGACATTCACCGTGGAACGGTTCCGGGAAATCCTGAAGTCAAAGCCAGGGATGGACACGAAGGCTATCCTGATGGATCAATCGCTCATCGCCGGGATTGGAAATATATACTCTGATGAGATCTTGTACAGGGCTGGCATCCGCCCTGATCGCAAAGCGGTCAGTCTGACACCTTTGGAAATAGCGAGATTGCACGAGGCTATTAAATCTGTGCTCACCGAGGCCATCGAGCTGGGGGGCGAGGCACAATATCAAGATGCCCTGGGAAATAAAGGCCGCTACATTATGCAGATTCACCGCCAAGAACACTGCCCCCATTGCTGTTCGCCCGTGGTTCAAGCCACGTTTCACGGACGTAGAGGTTATTACTGTTCCAATTGCCAGGTTTAATGGCTGATGCCATCAGATATGCGGCGAAAGGACGCCAAAAATGTTGTTCGCCGATCGACACGAGGCTGGCCAAAGACTGTCTCAGGAGCTTCAAGAATATCAAGGGATGGATGCTATCATTCTCGCCCTGCCCCGTGGCGGAGTCGTCGTCGGACACGAAGTAGCTAAGTCCCTCGGTTTGCCCCTCGATGTGTTCATCACCAGAAAGATCGGCGCTCCAGGCAACCCGGAGTATGCTATCGGGGCCATCGCCGAGAACGGCGAAGTGCAGCTCAACGAAGAGGAGATCACCGCCTACGGCATCCCTCATCAATATATAGAACTGGAGATAGAGAGACAAAAGGAAGAAATTGCGCAACGTATAGCTCTTTACCGCGGCGGACGCCCACCACCCAACCCAAGAGATAAAACTGTCATCCTGGTTGATGACGGCATCGCTACTGGCTTTACTATGCTGACTACGATAAGGGCGATCAAGGCGGCCGGAGCCGAAAGGCTCGTTCTGGCTATACCGGTCGCTCCTCCTGTCGTAGTTAGCGAATTGGAACAACAGGTGGATAGAATCGTCTGTTTAGCCACACCGGAGCCCTTCTGGGCAGTCGGCCGTTTTTATCTGAACTTCGAACAAATCAGTGATGATGAGGTGAAAAGATACCTATCCGATCAGGGATAGTTCCTGCCTTAATTCTTGACGGGGAGTAGAATATGTCCGAGATGAGCGGTGGACAGGCTGTAGTCCAGGCACTCAAGGCTGAGGGCGTCGAGGTGGTTTTCGGTATTCCCGGTGTGCACAACCTCCCCATTTTTGATGCCTTGCTCGACTGTCCAGAGATACGCCACATTGTGACTCGCCACGAGCAGGGCGCCGGATTTATGGCCGACGGCTATGCCCGGGCCACTGGAAAGGTTGGTGTGGCTATTACCATAACCGGACCAGGGGCCACAAACGCCCTTACCGCTTTGGCTCAGGCTTATTCCGATTCCTCGCCTGTATTACTCCTTACAACCGTTGTGGACAAAAATAAACCTAATTGGCGGCAGGGAACATTACACGAATTAAAGGATCAAGGGGAACTCTTCCAGGCCGTCGTCGATTGGAATAGATGCGTAACCAGACCACCCGATATCCCCTCAGCCATCCACGAGGCGATGGAACGACTGCAAACGGGAAGACGACGAGCCGTCCAGCTGGAGATCACTACCGATGCTCTACTCACTAAGGATGAACTAGACTTTCCCAATGTAATTATCGCTGCCCAACGAAAAACCGGGAACCCTCAACAGGTCCAGGCTGCGGCTGACATACTGGCCCAAGCAATTCACCCTCTCCTTTACGCTGGAGGAGGCGCTATCAGCGCTGGAGCCGGCACAGAGCTCCTGACTCTGGCTGAATTTTTCCAGGCACCAATATTAACCACCTGTAAGGGTAAAGGGATAGTACCGGAGGATCATCCCTTGATGCTGGGCAATACCTGGACAAGGGAGGGCCCAGTAGCCGAACTCCTCAGGCAGGCCGATGTGGTGCTGGCCGTAGGGACAAGGTTCAGTGAAATGTCCACCGCCAACTGGACTCTACCCCTACCATCGCGCCTGATGCAGGTAGACATTGATGAAGCAGAGATTGGGAAGAACTATCCCATGCAGGTGGGTATACTGGGTGATGCCAAGGAGGTATTGCAGCAGATACTGCACCGTCTCCATGGCACCGGCCTTACGCCGCGCACTCCCCGCCAGTCTGAGATCGCCGCCATCAAGAAAGTAGCCTATGAAACGACGCGGAGCAAGAATCCAAAAGAGATCGGGGTGTTGGAACAGATTAGGTCGGCTCTGCCCCGAGACGCCATAGTCGTTAACGACCCTACGGTCATCTGCTACTGGGCTGCCCGTTACTTCACGGTTTACGAGCCGCGCACCTTTCTCTACCCCAGGGCCTTCGGCGCCTTAGGATTCAGTTTTCCAGCGGCACTTGGTGCTAAGGTCGCTTTTCCTAAGAGACAGGTAATAGCCCTTTGCGGCGATGGCGGCTTCCTCTTCACTGGACAGGAGTTGGCCACGGCCGTTCAATACGGACTTAACGTGCCGGTAATCGTCTTCAATAGCAGCTCTTATAGCGCCATCGAGCAAATACAGAGGCGACGCTATGGGGACAATCGCATAGTGGATGCCCAATTACATAACCCAGATTTCGTCAAGCTGGCCGAGGCATTTGGGGCATATGGCGTTAGGGTTTCAGACCTCACTGACCTCGAAAGAACCTTGCGCGACGTCTTACAAATCGAAAGCCCGGTAGTTGTGGAAGTACCAGCCGACTTCTCCCTGCCCAACGCCTGAGCCTTAGATTAAATGGGTGAACAACAGGGGTCCCAAGGGGGCGTCCGTCGAATGCGGACCTTCGGCGGACAGCGGATCTGGGGATGCGCCCCAGAGCACAAAAAAGCCTGCAGGGCTACCTCGAACCCCTGCGGGGATTTGGAGGAGATATTCAATGCCCTCTTATCTTATAGATAAGCGATACAACTATACTGTATACTTAGGGTGAAGAGGCTTCTCAAGAGAGCGAGGTGGCAACGATGAACATCAACGTGGGGAGCACTGTTATGTGTCGCACAGAGGAGGTCGGTACAGTCGATCGCATCGTTATAGATCCACGCACGAAGGAGGCCATCGCTTTTGTTCTCCGCCAGGGGGAAAGCATCACCCGCGATATCGTTGTTCCGATCAGCTTGATCGATCGCTTAGAGGATGACCGCGTTGTGCTGCCTATCTCCATCCTCGATCTGGACCAACTGCCCGACTATATAGATGCCGATTATGTTACCCCGGAGACGGATTGGACACCACCGCCTCCCTACCCCCGATCACAGGTCCTTTTCCCGGCAAGGCGAGTGGAACACGCTGGTGTAGGAAAGATCGAGATAATCGAAGGGGCCATCGTCGAGTGCAGCGATGGCCAGATTGGTACTGTGGATGAGGTGATCGCTGATCCCCTTTCAGACAGGGTAACCTCGTTTGTTGTTCGCAAGGGGCCCCATTTAACTCGGGACGCTGTCATACCGGTCGAGTGGATTCTAAAAGCCGATGCAGACCGCATCATTCTTGATTGCAACAGGGATCAGATCGAACTGTATTCCAATTACAAAACCATCAACGCCTGGCGAATCAAAAAGCCAGGGATGGCTAGAGGATAGCCGCACCTGATCGGCGGGAGCGGTTAGCCTTCGATTCTTCGTTCCAGCGAATTATCGCTGGAGCCGGCCAGGGTTTGGTTCCATCAGCGCAGGTAGAAGAACCAGATGTAAGCCGTAGAAATCAATAACGACTCCAGCGTGACCAGCCCACCGTAGCGCACAAATTCCCAGAAGCGAATGGGATAACCGGCTCGGTCGGCGATGCTGGCCATGATCACGTTCGCTGAGGCCCCGATTATCGTTGCATTACCGCCCAGACAAGCGCCCAGGGCTAAGGCCCACCACAGGGGAGCTATCTGCATATATTGTCCTAAATCCTGCACTAATGGAATCATTGTGGCCGTATAGGGAATGTTATCTACGATAGCTGAAAGAATGGCACTCAGCCATAGGAGAAGAAACACCGTCGAGGTAAGGTCGCCATGGGTCAGTGCCAGGGCACCACGGGCCAGCGCTCCAATCAAACCAGCCTCTACAATACCCCCGACAAGGATGAACAGGCCTATAAAGAAAAATAGCGTCGTCCACTCTACCTCACGTAAGGCATCATGCGGATCATGCCCGCTTAGAAGCAGGAGAACGACGGCCCCAAAAAGGGCGACTGTAGCTGGTTGGTAATGTAGCAAGCCATGTACTAGAAACCCAATGATAGTCAGACAAAGCACCAAGAGCGATTTGCGCAAAAGGCGATGATCAGTGATCACCTTGGCCTCATCTATCTCGAAGATGGCCGCCACCGAATGCGCGTCGGATTTCAGGCTATTGAATAATAGGAAGCGAGCCGTGATAAGGAAAACTACCAGGATGATAATGGCAACCGGAGTGAGGTTAGCCGCGAAGGTAACGAAGTCGAGGCGCGCCGCGCTACCAATAAGGATGTTAGGCGGATCACCGATAAGTGTAGCCGTCCCTCCAATGTTCGAAGCGAGGATCTCAGCGATGAGAAATGGTAAAGGGTTAATTCCCAGACCTGAAGCGATGTAAAGGGTTATCGGTGCTATCAAAACTACCGTTGTAACATTATCCAAGAAGGCAGAGAAAACCGCTGTCAATAATGCTAGGACCACCAGAATACGAAAGGGGTCGCCCCCCGCTATCTTCACAGAGCGGATGGCCACCCATTGAAAGACACCGGTTGTCCGCATTATATTGGCGATTATCATCATCCCGGCCAGAAGAAAGATAACGTTAAAGTCTATAGCCAGGAAGGCCTTGTCCTGACCTATGACACGCAAGAGGATCATCCCTACCGCCCCGGCCATAGCTACGACGGTCCGATGTACCTTATCCGTAGTAATAATCAGGTACGTTACAGCGAAGATCGCCCCTGCCACCAGTGCGTTATTCAACGATCATAATCCCCCTTTAAGAGTCATCGACATCTCGATATGCCTTCTCCGCCCGTAACCAAACGAGAAGTAACTCAAGCATATCGATGTAGCCGATTACCCGTTTCCCCTCATCAACGATGGGTAAACCCTCAAGCCTGGCTACATGCATCCGCTCGAAAGCATCCTTGACCAGATCATCTCTGGTTACCCATACCGGGCGATGCATAAGATCCTTGGCTACGTGAACTCTCGCTCGTTTAGCAAACTCCTCCAATTTCTCATAATCGGTGACATCAGCGAAAAAATCCTCCGGAAGGACATGAAAGAATACAAGCTCGCAAAGAGCGGTTACAGAAATTACACCAACCAGCTTCTGATCCTGGTCTACAACTGCTATGAGGCGCGTCCCAGGATGCTCGGCTACCCTTTGGGCAATCTGATAGATGGGCAGATCCTCTTCCACAACAATGGGTGCTAGACTTAAGAACTTATCAGCTTCCCCAATTGAGGTACTTTTGGTGATGAAGATGGGCTCTCGCATCGCTGACCCCCCATAAATGACTAGAAACGGAGAAAAACACTGGCAGAGGTCTGGCCGGGATTAGGCGCGTCTGCAAAACAGGGGTGGTTCTCTCAGGCCGAGCGAAGCCGTATGAAGAACCGTCCAACCTCCCTATTCTCCCAGACGACCAAGAGAGGACTGGCATTGAATATCGATGAGTAGGTGCCACTGATGATACCAATTAGCAGAGCAAGAGTAAAAGTCTTAGTTGTCACCCCACCAAAAAGCACCAGTGCTGTCAGGGTGAATACAACGGTCAACGAGGTACTGATAGAACGCCCCAAGGTCTGGACCATGCTGTGATTAACCACCGCTTCAAACGCCTCTCCACTGCGCTTGCCCATGTTCTCCCGTATGCGGTCAAAGACAACGATCGTATCGTGCACCGAGAAGCCGATCACCGTCAGTAGAGCGGTGACAAAGAGGGAGTCGACCTCAACATTGAAGAACCTACCCAGAATGGAGAAGATGCCTAAAACGACAAAGGCATCATGCAAGAGGGCTGCAATGGCACAAACGCCATAGCGAAAAGGCGAAGCTACCCTGTAGAAGGCAAAGGTTATGTAAAGTAAAATGCCTACAGACGCCGCAGCCACAGCGATGATGGCCCGCTGGGCCACCTCAGCTCCTATCGTGGGACCAACAGAGTCGAAGCGAAGCTCCTGAAACTGGCCCAGATTTGTCCGCAGATCTGCTTCGAGGGCCCGTTTCAGATCAGAACCATCAGGTATCTCCTTACTTCGTATCAGAACGGTATTTTGACCGGTCGTCTGCACCATCGTATCGGTCAGGTCGTGGTTAGCAAAAATTCCCTTCACCTGAGCAGGCTGCACCGGATGTTCAAAGGCGATCTCCCAAAGGGTACCACCAGTGAAGTCGATGCCCAGCCTTAGACCGGGTGGTATCAGGAGAGAAACAAGGCCGGGAACTATAATTAGGGCAGAAATGACAAAATAGAGATATCGTTTGCCAATAATGTTCAACAGAAACCTCCTAGGATGATGCTCTGACAGCCTCAATGATGGCTCGAATATGTTCGGGTGTGCTCCCGCAACAGGCTCCGATCACCCGCACCCCTAGGGCGACGAAGCGACGAGCGTATTCGGCCATCTCCTCTGGACTGGCATCATAGATAACCTTGTCCCCTACCAGTTTTGGCAGCCCGGCGTTTGGCTGAACGGCCAGAATAGCCTGCGGGCAAGCTTCCTTCATCTCCTGGAGGACAGCTTCAAACTCTTCCGGCCCACGACCACAGTTAGCGCCGATGACTGGCACACCCAGGGCGCAGAGCTCCTGCGCCGCCTGGGCTGGACTCACCCCCATCATAGTGCGATGCCCAGTATCAAAGGTCATCGTACAAATAGCCGGTAATCCCGTCCCCTCTGTGACCGCTTGATAAGCCGCCTTGATCTCCTTGAGATCAGCCATCGTCTCAATGATGAAGAGATCCACTCCCCCCTTCATCAACGCCTCGGCCTGTTCCCGAAATGCCTCCACGGCCTGTCCATAACTGACCTGGCCCAAAGGTTGGAGGAACTTTCCTAGCGGACCGATGGAGCCGGCCACCAGGACAGAATCGCCGGCCACCTCCTTGGCCAGACACGCTGCCGCCAGATTTACCTCTCGCCGTTTCTCAAACATCCTGGCCACAGCCAGTTTAACACTGTTCCCGCCGAAGCTGTTTGTCTCAATGATATCCGCTCCAGCCTCAACATAGGCTCTGTGTACAGCGCGCACCACCTCCGGTGTAGTCAGGTTGAGCTCTTCAGGGCAGAGGTCGTAGTGCGCCCCACTGCTCATTAACATCGTCCCCATGGCCCCATCACAAATGAGAACCCTCTTCTTCTCCAGCGCTTCGTTAAAACGATTCGACAACTTGCCCTCCTGTTTTCACTTCGTCATTCCCCCCGGCAGCCCAAGTAGACGCCGCAGATGGGGTTGTTGAGCACTTTCCTCTCCCATGCCCAACATCCGCTGGGCTACACGGAGGAAGGTACGTGTGACGATGATAGCCGTAAACATGCTGACTAGCACACCGATGGCCAGGGTCAAAGCGAATCCCTTGATGATGCTTGCCCCGTAATGCTCGCCAAACCAGAACAGAATGATACACGTGATTATCGTCGAAACGTTAGAATCACGAATAGAGGTCCAGGCGCGGGCGAAGCCGGCCTCGATAGCTGCCCCTAAGGTCCTGCCCCAACGCAACTCTTCGCGCATACGCTCAAATATTAAGATATTGGCGTCTACAGCCATCCCAATGGAAAGAATGAAACCAGCAATACCGGCCAGGGTGAGCACTACCGGTATGAGCTTGAACAGAGCGAAGGCAAGCAAGGCATAGATGAAAAGGGCCAGGCTAGCTAACAGCCCGGGCAGGCGATAATGGATGATCATAAAGGCGATAACTATGGCCAACCCAATGGCACCAGCAATCATGCTTCTGTGAATGGAATCCTGTCCCAAAGTGGGGCCAACGGATATGCTTTGTACCACTTTGAGAGGGATGGGCAAAGCACCATATTTTAGCTGAATGACGATGCTCTGTGCCTCGGCCAACGGAAAGCCGCGCTCGCTGGTGATGCGCCCCGACCCACCTGTAATAGGTGTTCTGATCACCGCACTGGAGATGACCCGCTTATCCATGGTGATCGCCAGGAACTTGCCAACGTTGGCCGTCGTGTAGTCAGCGAATATCTTAGCCCCCTGATCTTTAAAGGTGAAGTCTATCTCTGGACGGCCAAGTTCATCAAAACCGACTTTAGCACTTTGCAGTTGATCACCGGTTAGGATCGTCTTGTAGACCTTCTCTGTTTTGGGCGTCTCTGGAGTTGTCCCAACTGTCCCCGTCAGCGGTGTTGTACTCGTGATGGGAGCTGCCGCCGTAGGTGTGGCTGGTACCGGGCTAGCTGGCGGTGTAGGTGTGGGTGCTGGGGCAGCAGGGGTGGCCGCCGCCTCAGGACTAATCCCCACCATGCCAGGACCACCCAGAGTCGTTGTAACAACTGTCCCATCAGAAAGGAATGTGTCACCTGCGTCGATGAACTCCAGTAAGCCCGTTTCCCCGAAGACTCTAATGGCCCGTTCTGGGTCCTTTATACCTGGGAGTTCCACAATTATTCGTTTATCCCCGACCAGCTGAATTAACGGTTCCGAAACACCCAAGCCGTTCACCCGGTTCTCGACGATGTCCTTAGCCGCAATCATCGCGTCTCGCGTGACGGATTTACCTGGGGGCACATTGGCCTCCAACATCACCTGCATGCCCCCCTGTAAATCCAGTCCTTCGTGGATCCGCAGCTCACGGTCGAGCTTGAAGCCACCGAATTCAAGGTGTATACCTGGATTATTTGGTAAATCTATCCAAGCCGCGCTTATAGCTAGAATAATGATGGCGATGAAAATCCTCATTGTGGCTTGTCGCACAGCCCATCCTCCCAACAAATCTTCGCTAAGACCGCCTGTATCAGGCACTGATTATAGGCGAGGCCCCACCCCCTGTCAAATTGGCCGTGCCTCGCTCACCTATGCTTCTCTAAACAACGGGGGTCCAAGGGTGCGTCCGCCGAAGGTGGACCTTCGGCGGACGGTGGATCTGGGGATATGCCCTCCTTCCGCAGGAAGGACAAAAGGCCCAAAGGACTACCTTGAATCCGCCAAAGGCGGATTTGGGAGAGATATTCAATGCTCTCACACTATTCCAAACTCGAATTGTGAGGGCTCTTTTAGAGATGCCTGCTAAGGATTGAATATTTGCAAGGAACTGCCTGATTAGATTTTGCCGGCCTTGATCTGGCGCGCCACCTGGAACCCAGCCTCGAGCGCTCTCAGGTTTAGTCCTTCTGTCCCTCGGGGCGAACGATCTTTCACAGCAGAAACGATCGCTTCCGCAGAGACGATGCCGGTCAACCCTACGATAATCCCAAGGGCCACCATGCTGGCTGTAACCGAGTGACCGGTCATTTCTCTAGCTACGCTTGTTATCGGAAGATGATAGGCCCTTTCTGTTGGCACCCGATGCACAAAGAAAGAATCAGCGATGAGAAGCCCATCCTTTTTCATATTGGGGTAATACTTGTCACAAGCATCCTGACTCATGGCCAGCAACAGATCTTCGTGGAGCACCTTCGGATAGTCTATCTCCTCATCGCTGATGACGATGCCAGACATGCTCGGGCCACCTCTCGTCTGAGCCCCGTAGGATTGTGTTTGAATAGCATTTTTACCGTCATAAATAGCCGCTGCTTCAGCCAAGATAAGGCCAGCCAACACTATACCCTGGCCACCCACACCAGCCAAGCGAATCTCGTAACGCCCCCTCATCGGGCACGCCCCAATCGTTGCTGAGCCTGGGCTATAATCTTATCGTATTGCTCAACATAGCCGGGCAATGAGCGGTCAACTAATACGCCCCTGATGATTTTACCCCCAGCTCCACCCTCCTTCTCCGCTTGCGACCTAGATATCGTGTTCTCCTTCTGCCACTTCAACATGTCGATCGCCTCAGGCATCCCATTCATCTTGCCATAGTGGATATGACAATGGCTGATAACCTCAACAAGGGCAAAGCCCTTCTTCCTGATGGCCTGCTCGATCAATCTTTCCAGCTCAAAAGCGTAATAAACCGCACCACGAGCCACGAAGGCCGCCCCAGCTACCACTGCCAAATTGGCGACGTCGAATGGCTGTTCGACATCGCCATACATCGCTGTAGTTGCCTTAGCCCCGGTCGGTGTAGTCGGCGAATATTGTCCACCCGTCATCCCGTAAATACTATTGTTAACAATGATTGCCGTGATGTCCATGTTCCGTCTAGCTGCGTGGATAAAATGATTGCCTCCAATAGCCAATGCATCGCCATCACCCATCACAGTGATCACTTCTATATCTGGTTTGGCTAACTTTAGCCCAGTAGCGAAGGCCAGCGCCCGCCCATGGGTAACATGCAGGCTATCAAAGTCACCATAAACGGGCATACGTCCAGAACATCCTATACCTGAGACAAAGGCCACCTCATCCTTTTTCAGCCCACTACGATCGATCGCCCTGATAAGGGCATTGAAAACAATGCCTATACCACAGCCCGGGCACCAAACACTGGGAAACTTCTTGTGTAGCCTTAAATACTTGTACGTGACCGGGATACGTTCTTCCATCATCGGTCAATCCTCCAGGGCTTTCTCAATCTGCGCCGGAAGGATCAGCTCACCATCAACCCGACTGACCCCCCGTACCTCCGCTCGTCCCCTCACGACCCTCTCAACCTCCAGCACTATCTGGCCACGGTTCATTTCCGGCACAATAAATTTCTTCACTCGTCCAGCCAGACGATCTACACTCTCCTCCGGAAATGGCCACAAGGTCAATAACTTGAGCAATCCTACCTGTTGCCCTTGTTCTCTGGCTATCCTCATGGCGTGACGGGCAGACCGCGCGCTAGCACCATATGATACTAGGACGATGTCGGCATCTGATGTCAGCTCTTCCTGCACCCGAATGATATCTGCTCGGTTCCTTTCTATCTTATGGAAGAGCCGTTCGAACCAGGGATTGATCTCGTCCAAACGCTGAGTGGGAAAGCCGGCCTCATCGTGAAAGAGCCCAGTGATATGATAGCGGTAGCCTTCTCCAAAACTGGCCAAGGGTGGCACATCTATGCTATTGTCAAAGGCAAGGTAGGCCGATGGGTCGATGGTCGGACTGGGGCGCTCCACTACCTCGATCTCGCCAGGCTGTGGTAAAATGATCGATTCCCGCATATGGGCCACTACCTCGTCCATCAGAAGAATTACCGGAGTACGGTACTTCTCCGAAAGGTTAAAGGCCCGAATAGTTAAATCAAAAGTCTCACGCACCGAGCTAGGAGCAAGGGCAATGATGGGGTGATCGCCGTGCGTTCCCCAGCGGGCCTGCATCACATCGCCTTGCGCAGGGCTAGTTGGTTGACCGGTACTAGGACCAGCCCGCTGAACGTTGACAATAACACAGGGTATCTCCGCCGCGGCAGCGAACCCGATGTTCTCCTGCATCAAAGAGAAACCTGGGCCGCTGGTGGCCGTAGTCGACTTCAGTCCGCCAATGGAGGCCCCCAGAACGGCGGCGAGGCTCCCAAGTTCATCTTCCATTTGAATAAATTTACCGCCGACCTGCGGCAGCCGCCACGAGAGGATCTCAGCTATCTCCGTTGAGGGTGTGATAGGATACCCAGCGTAGAACCGCAGTCCAGCAGCCAAGGCCCCTTCGGCGCAGGCCTCGTTCCCCTGCATGAACCTTAACTCATTCCTGCCCTTCACTTCTCCCCCTTCCAAACCGCCGGCGTCCTCTCTCCGGCCAACCTGGGCTAAAAATGGCCAGGTCTGGACAAAGGACATCGCACAGGTCACAATTCACGCAATCCTCCGGGCGAGCTATGCTCACCAGTCCATCCTCGCCCAACTCAAGTACATGCTTTGGACAGAAGGCCACACAAATACCGCATCCCTTACACCAGGGGTGGTAAACGACGACCGGCGCCTTACCCGCCTCCTTAGATACAGATTCGATGGCTGCCTCGACTGTAGCCGCTACCGCCGTCCCCACATTGGCCTGTTCAGCCGTTTGCTCTTCGCTCATCTTGTTTTCTCTATTCATTTAGCTTTTAAGTACCTCCCCAACGAGGTCACCGATCTCGGCCGGACTACGGGCCATCCTTACACCCACTGCTCGAAGGGCAGCGATCTTCTCGGCCGCCGTCCCCGTTCCCCCGGAGATGATCGCCCCAGCGTGACCCATTCGTTTCCCTGGCGGGGCACTAAGACCGGCCACAAATCCAACAACTGGCTTACTTACTCTCTGACTGATAAATTCAGCCGCCAGCTCCTCATCCGCGCCCCCTATCTCACCGATAAGCACGATGATCCTGGTATCTGAGTCTTTCTCAAACAACTCTAGGACATCAATGAACGATGTCCCCACGATAGGATCACCGCCAATACCAATGCAAGTTGATTGTCCGTAGCCACGTCGGGTCAATCCTTGCACGACCTCATAAGTCAACGTGCCACTACGGGAAACGACACCCACTGGACCAGGACAATGAATATGGCCCGGCATGATACCTACCTTCGCTTCGCCCGGTGAGGTGAGTCCAGGGCAGTTCGGCCCCACCAGACGACTGCCCACCCGCCGCACATAATGATAGACCTGAATCATATCGAGAGTCGGTATACCTTCTGAAATGCAGACAACCAGTGGGATGCCCGCCGCGACAGCCTCAATGATAGCATCAGGGGCAGCAATAGCTGGGACGTAGATGATAGATGTGTTCGGAGAACAGGCTCGCACAGCCTCCTTAACCGTATCGAAGACAGGAATACCGGCTACACTCTCACCCCCACGGCCAGGCGTCACGCCGGCCACGATATTGGTGCCATATTCAAGCATTTGCCGCGTATGAAACTCACCCTCCCTACCGGTGATCCCCTGTACTAACAAGCGCGTCGTTTTATCGACTAGTATGCTCAACCTACATCTCCAGCAAGTGCACGACCCGTTTAGCTGCCTCCTCCATAGTCTGGGCCGTAATCAGGTTCGCTTGGGACAGAATTCCTTGTCCCTCCTCCTCATTGGTGCCCACTAGCCGAGCGACGACCGGCAATCGGCATTGAGACTCACGAAGGGCAGCTACGATGCCGTACGCCACCTCATCGCAGCGGGTAATGCCGCCAAAAATATTAAGCAAGATAGCCCGAACATCTCTATCGGAGAGCAATATCTTCAAGGCAGCGGCCACCTGATCTGCCCTGGCACCACCCCCGATATCAAGAAAGTTGGCCGGCGCTCCCCCATATAATTTGATCAGGTCCATCGTCGCCATCGCCAGACCGGCCCCATTGACCATACAACCTATGTTACCCTCGAGTTTTACATAACTTAAGCCCTGTTCGCGTGCCGACCACTCGTGAGGATCTTCCTCACTCGAATCACGTAACGACTCTAACTCCTTATGTCTGAAAAGGGCATTCTCATCTAAGATTATCTTAGCATCGATGGCCTTCAATGTCCCCTGTCCATCAATGGCCAGGGGATTGATTTCAGCCAGGGAGGCATCGCATTCGACGAATGCCCGCTGAAGGTCAAGTGCGATTCTGGCGAAGTCACACGCCAATCGTCCCTCCAAACCTATGCCAAAACTCAACTCGCGGGACTGATAGTCCCTCAGACCGAGAAGGGGATCAACGTCGACTTTGACGATCTTCTGCGGGGCAACCCTGGCCACCTCCTCGATATCTATGCCCCCCTCACCACTGGCCATTACGGTTACAACTTTACTGGTGCGGTTGATCACTACCCCAAGGTACAGCTCCTTGGTGATATCAGTGGCTTCCGCAACCAGCACCTTTCGAACAGTGGTCCCCTTTATATTCATACCAAGGACCTTGCTGGCCACCAGACCAGCTTCGGAGGGTGATTGAGCCAACTTTACCCCTCCGGCCTTACCCCGCCCTCCCACAAGTACCTGCGCCTTCACCACTACCGGAACAGCGAGGTGCTCAGCGATCGCCTCGGCCTCGTCAGGCGTCGTGGCTACCTCACCCCTTGGGATGGGAATGCCATATCGCTCCAGAATCTGCCGTGCCTGATATTCTTGAATCTTCACCGGCTACCCCTTGGCATGTGAGCTACGACGATATTTCCATTCTAGCAACGATGGCCTCGGCCATCTCAGATGTTCCAGCTGATCCGCCCAGATCGTAAGTCACATCCTTACCCTCGGCAATGATGGATTCCAGGGCCAATCGCACTATCTGAGCGGCCGTCTGCTCGCCGAGATATTCTAACAGCAACACACCAGAAAGGATAAGGGCTGTCGGATTAGCCTTATTTTGTCCTGCATATTTAGGCATGCTACCATGCACCGGCTCAAAAACAGCTATCTCTTCACCAATATTCGCTCCCGGCGCTACCCCCAAGCCACCCACCAACCCCGCACAGAGATCGGATATTATATCTCCGTAAAGATTCGGCAAGACAAGTACATCGTATAATTCAGGCTTCTGCACCAGTTGCATGCACATGTTGTCAACGATACGATCCTCAAAGGCGATCTGGGGATAGGCAGAAGCCACCTGTTGGCAAGATTCCAGAAAGAGTCCATCGGTGAGCTTCATGATATTGGCCTTATGAACAGCAGTGACCTTGCGCCGTCCATTCTTTAACGCATATTCAAAGGCGAAACGAGCGATGCGTGTGGAGGCCTTGCGCGTGATGATCTTTATACTTTCAGCCGCATCATCGCCGACCATGTGCTCGATGCCAGCATAAAGGTCTTCCGTATTTTCTCTGACGACGACTAAATCAATGTTATCGAAAGGGGTCTTTACACCAGGTATGGTCTTGGCCGGACGCACGTTAGCATAGAGCTGGAGATCCTGTCGAAGGGTGACGTTCACACTGCGAAATCCCTTGCCGACCGGTGTAGTGATCGGTCCCTTCAAAGCAACCTTGTTACGCCGGATCGAGTCCAGCACGTGTTCCGGCAGAGGAGTCCCGTATTCTGCCAACACGGCCCCACCGGCTTCTTGAATATCCCAATCAAAGGACACACCGCTTGCCTCTAATACCCTTTTAGCCGCCCCAACCAGCTCCGGCCCAGTTCCATCTCCAGGGATTAAGGTTACACGATAAACCACTCTCTCACTCCCATGCAACAATTAAGGCCCTATCAATCACCTTGTACTCGACGGCGTACGGCCCCTCTGTCCGCTCTCATCCCTACGCAACAATTAAGGCCCTATCGGTACCCTAAACCTTACTGCTACCTAAACCCTAAAATCACCGTATTTACGAATGTAGGCAACAAGCCCACCCTCGCTAAGGATATCTATCATCTGTTCAGGGATCTTCCCGAAGGTCAAACGAATGCTCTGCGTGAGATCGTCGATCGTGCCCGCCGCTAAGTCCACCTCCAACTCATCCCCGGCGTCGATTCTATCCGTATCGCAGATGAGGATAGGAAGACCAACATTGATAGCATTCCGGAAAAAGATACGAGCGGCCGACTTCACCAAAACAGCGCTCACACCAGCCGATTTGATGATGGTAGGGGCATGTTCACGACTTGAGCCCAACCCGAAATTACGTCCAGCCACCACAAAATCCCCTGGCTGTACCCGCCTGGCAAAAGTGGGATCAGCATCTTCCAGGACATGCTTGGCCAGTTCAGGAAGATCGCTGCGCAGGTGGAAGTATCTCCCCGGGGCGATGTGGTCAGTCGAGATATTATCACCAAACTTAAAAGCCTTACCTCTCAACCTGCCGCTTAGCGAAGCGCCCATGCGGGCGAACTCTTGGCCGGACAGACCTGGTTCTATCATTATAATACCTCCCTTGGGTCGGTGATCTCACTCCGCAAGGCGCTAGCCGCTGCCGTAGCTGGGCTGGCCAGGTAAATGAAGCTTGCTGGATTCCCCATGCGGCCCTGGAAGTTGCGGTTTGATGTACTCAGGCAAGATTCACCATCCCCTAAAACCCCTTGATGAACGCCAACACAAGCAGCACAACCGGGCGGAACGATCACGGCCCCAAACTCAACGAAGGTCGCTATGTAACCGGCCGCCAGGGCTTGCAGGAATACCTCCTTGGAGGCTGGAGCGACGATGACCCTCGTCTCTAGATGACGCTTCTTCCCTTTCCATATTTCTGCAGCAACAGCCAAGTCTTCCAATCGCCCGTTGGTACAACTGCCAAGAAAGACCTGTTCAACCTTCATTCCCTGGAGATCTTTAACTAAAGATGTGTTATCCACTGTGTGTGGTTTAGCGATGGCCGGTTCAAGGATGGAGGCATCTATAGTGATCACATGTTCGTAGATGGCGTCTGGGTCTGGGCGCATAGGGTGATAGGCATCACCCCGCCCACGCCATTCAAGATAGGCGCGAGTCACCTCATCGGAGGCGATCAACCCTACCTTAGCCCCAGCCTCCACAGCCATGTTGGCCAGAGTAAAGCGTCCAGACATGCTCATGCCCTCGATGGTCTCGCCGCAGAACTCTAGCGATTTATAGGTAGCCCCATCGGCCCCGATCATACCTATGAGATGGAGAATCAGATCCTTAGGATATACACCCTTTTGAAAGGCACCACTGACAACAACCTTAAAGGTCTCCGGCACCCTGAACCAGGTCTTGCCCAGGGCCAGCCCTACCGCCACATCAGTAGAGCCCATTCCTGTAGCGAAGGCACATAGCCCCCCCGCCGTAACGGTATGGGAATCGGCTCCGATGATTACTTCGCCTGGACTAGCATACGATTCAGCGATTATCTGATGACATACCCCTTCCCCAATCTCAGAAAGTTGAATACCCATCTGTTTGGCGAAAGAACGCAGAATTATATGATCGTTGGATAGCTCCCAGCGTGGACTCGGTGCGGCGTGGTCAAGAAAAAAGACAGTACGTTTAGGATTGGCCACCCGTTCAAGCCCCATCGTCCGTAGCTGCTGCACTGTCAGGGGACCTGTTCCATCCTGAGCCAAGGCCACATCTACCCTGGCGATGACGATGTCACCGGCCCGGGCATCACTGTTCGATTTCTCGCTGAGAATCTTTTCAGCCAAGGTCTTTCCCATAAACTGCTCCTCACTTCCAGAAGTGCTTCGCTCTCTCGGAACCTCCATCGCCAAACGATCTCTTAGCTATTCCAAGGTTGTTTTACCCTTGTCCTTAGGTTCCACACGGCGTAGCTGATTTAAGCTCTGAAGATGATCGAAGAAGAGAGTACCATTCAAATGATCGATCTCGTGCTGCAAGGCTTGCGCTAACGTATCCTTAGCTTTGATCTTCACCTCTTTCCCTTGTCGATCACGCCCTCTCACAACGACGCTCCGCGCCCTCTTCACATTGGCCACATAGCCAGGCAAGCAGAGACAGCCTTCCTCAGGCTCCCACTCTCCACTGGCCTTCACAATTTCAGGATTGCAAAGCACGATAAGCCTCCCTGCCAGCGGGTCATCGGACTCCTTTGGCAGCTCGAGGACGATGATACGCAATGGTGTGCCCACCTGAGGGGCAGCCAGCCCAAGCCCTTTAGCACTATGCATCGTCTCAACCATATCATCAATGAGCTTCTGCAGCGTACTATCAAGATGCCGTACTTTTTTAGATTTCAGCCGCAAAATAGGATCATCGGCTGACAAAACAGGCAAAACAGCCACTCCGCCTTATGTACCTCCTGGAGGTGCCCCAAAGTAATTATGTAAAGACTAGATCTTCCCACCCGATGCGTTACGCCGAGAGGGGAGTCTCCGCTCGCCGAACTAAAGCATTGTTACTGGATCGATGTCAACCATCCATCCTAGGGGAATCGTTACACTCCGCAATAACGACTGGATCACCGGACCACATAGAACCAACTGCCAACGGTGCTTACCCCGCAGCTTGCGTCTATAGGCTGGAGCCGGACCTATCACCTCTATCCCAGATAGCCCTAGACAATTAATCTGCTGCAACAGCACTTCACGAAAACGCTCCGACTGCTCCTGAGCGCGATTATGACTGCTACTGGCATAAATAAGTCGCGCTAACTGGCTATAAGGTGGATAGTGTTGCTTTTGCCGAAAATGCATCTCCTGTTGATAGAAGGCCTCATAGGCATGCCTGCTCGCCGCCTGAATACTATAATGATTCGGTGTGTACGTCTGGATGATAACCCTGCCACCCAGAGCGCCTCGTCCAGCCCGCCCAGCAACCTGCGTCAAAATCTGGAAGGTTCGTTCAGCTGCTTTAAAGTCCGGCAAATGCAAGGCCGTATCAGCATTAATCACACCCACCAGCGTTACCAGGGGTAAGTCCAGCCCCTTGGCGATCATCTGTGTACCAATCAGAATATCAGCCTCATGACGTACGAACCGATAAAGAATTTGCTCGTGAGCCAGCTTGCCCCGGGTCACATCCCTATCCCAGCGGAGGAGGCGGGATTGCGGGAAGAGCCGTCTCACCTCCTCCTCTACCCTTTGTGTGCCAATACCGAAAAACTTGATGCGACTGCTCCGACACTGGGGGCAAGTATTCGGCACAGCGGTGTGATAGTTACATTGATGACATACGAGAGCCTCACCAACCGCATGATATACCAGGGAGGTGTCGCAGCGCTTACACTTAAGGACGTGCCCACAATCACGACACATAATGAAAGTTGCCGAGCCACGACGATTTAAGAACAGAATCGCCTGCTCCCCCGCCTCCAGAGCAGAAGATAGTGCCTCCAAAAGGGCCCGGCTGAAAATGCCCCGGTTGCCTGCCCGCAGTTCCTGTCTCATATCAATCACATGGACAGGTGGCAAGTAAGCATGGGGGTCAATCACAACCCCAACCTTATCACCTTCAGGAACAGCAGTCGCACTCATCACCCCTACACGTTCCGGCAAGCGCAATAAATGGTAGAAACCCTGCTCGGCTCGATAATAGGAAACCACGTCCGGTGTAGCGCTGCCCAGGATCACTTTTGTCCCTGTTAATTGGCCAAGCTTGATAGCTACATCACGAGCATGGTAACGAGGCATCCTATCTTGTTTATAGGACCATTCATGCTCCTCGTCGAGAATGATCAGCCCTAAATCTGGTAAGGGAGCAAAAACAGCCGACCGCGAACCGATAACAACTGAGACCAGGCCATCCCGAATCCGTTGCCATTCATCGTAATGTTCCCCCAAAGAGAGCTTGCTGTGAAGGACAGCTAAGGCGCCCGGGAAACGGGTCGCGAAGCGATGAATGGTCTGAGGTGTTAGGGCAATTTCGGGCACAAGTACGATCGCCTGTTTGCCTTGCTGCAATGTCGCCTCCAAGGCACGCAGATAAAGCTCTGTCTTCCCCGCCCCTGTCACCCCGTGTAGCAAATACACGGTTGACTCTCTCCTGAGCATCCCCCTCTCTATCTCCTGCCAAACCTGTGCCTGGGCCGCTGTCAGGGATGGCGCTGGCGCCAGACGAAAAGACCGCTGTGCCAATGGGTCACGCCGCACCACTTGCTCCTGGACCTCCACCAGTCCTCTCTGTAAAAGAGCACCTAGCACTCTTCCATCACAACCCGTCTCGCTATAGAGTTCGGATACTGGAATGAAGGTCATCCTGTCTTTTTCGTCCATATCCTTCCGCTGGACCACACTCGACCGTTTATCTTGCAGGAAGCAAAGGGCCTCTACCATGCGGGGAGCACGTTTGAGCTGAGTCAGAATCTCATCAAGATACTCATCAGCGACAATCAATCGAACCACTTTTTGTCGCTTCACGTGTACCTTCGGCTTTTCCAGCTCCCAATCACGGATAATCAGCCCTCGTCGGATTAGCGGCCGTAAGACGGAGTTGAAGTCTTTCCAATGTGAGGCAGAGCGCACTTTTTCCAGACGCAATCTGCCCTTATTGTGCAAAAGGGTCAGGAGCATGCGTTGCTTCTCACTCAGATCATTGGGGATCACTGCTTGCTCGTTAAGAGCTATAGTTGTGATAATCTTCCGCTTGATCCCTGGGGGGAGCATTAGGGAGACAGCGTCCAGGGGAGAACAGCAATAGTAATCTACTATCCAGCGAGCCAGGGCAATTTGGGCTTCCGTAAGCACCGGACTGGGGTCCAAAACCCCCAGAATCTCCTTGACTATCTCAACCGGGCTGGTAGGGGTGATCGCCAGCACTATACCCTGTAAGCGATAGGACCCAAAGGGTACCAGGACTAGTTGTCCCACTCGAATATCTAAACCGCTCGGCACAGCATAGTGAAAGGTTGTACCTACACGCGACGCCGGCGAGTTCACTACCACTTCAGCATAGGTCATCGGCGGCTCCCCATGCTATTGCTATTCGGTCCTAAACTTGAACAGCCGATTATAGCTTTATCTGTCTTGGTCTGACGCGACATTTCTCAGCCGTGATAATAGACTTAATCTCCTCCACAGCTTGCTCCAGCCTTTGCTTATGGTTGACTACAACGTAATCATAATAACGCAAATGCTTTATCTCCTCATAAGCCGTCTTTATCCTTGCCTCCAATTCACCCGCCATCTCTGTGGCCCGCTGCTTGAGCCGTTCGACCAGGTCATCCATGGTCTCAGGCGCCAGAAAGATGAATACCGCCTGCGGCACATGTTTCTTGACCTTAGCTGCCCCCTGCACATCTATCTTCAGAAGGACATCCTTACTGCTGTTCAAGGTCTCTCTCACCTGCTGAAGCGGTGTCCCATAAAAGTGGCCATAGATTTCGGCCCATTCCAGGAGCTCACCGTGCTCTCGCATTTGATGGAATTGTTCCACAGTGACGAAGTAGTAATTGATGCCCTCCATCTCCCCGGGACGACGTGGTCGGGTCGTTACGGTGACGGCGAAATGAATGGGGGTTTTCTGCTCCTTGAGACTGTTAATAACGGCATCCTTGCCTACCCCCGAAGGCCCAGAGAGGACAAAAAGAAGACCCGAACGCCGCTTTGTCCAAGCACCTGATACCCTATCAGCCTCACCAATGGCTATCGGTTGAGTCAAAATGACTGAATTTGCTTCGCTCATCGTGTCCGTTCTTGCCATTTATCCCCCTCGCTCGTCCGCTGTTGATTCAGGCGGCCCGTGATCGTTTCGGGCTGGATCGCTGCCAGCAGAATATGCCCACTATCGAAGACGATCACCGACTTAGTCTTGCGTCCATAAGTGACATCAACAAGGATATTTTGTTCGCGGGCTTCCTGTATCATCCGCTTGACCGGAGCAGAATCAGGATTGACGATGGCCAGAATACGGTTGATGGCTACGACGTTACCAAAGCCGATATGGACGAGCTCAACTCCCAAAATATTCATTCCTTCCTAATGGTAGGCTCTCTCAAGGGGACTGAAATGAATGCAAAGAAATAATGAGGCGGTGGAGGAGCCTCCAGCAGGATCCTGCGTATAGTGTTGAGGACAGCGCTTCGAAAACATTTCCTGCTTCTTAATTCCCAAAGGACAACTATGTAATCCAATTATAGAAGCAAACGGCCAGCACTGCAATATTATCTTGAGCTGCCTGATTTGACAGGAAACATCAACTCCTAATATAATGGGTTTGGTCGTGCTAGATGGGGAGCTAGCGGTGCCCTGTACCCGCAACCCGCTATAGCGGGGTCGAATCCCCACTCGAGGTTTCGCTTTTCGGGACTGCTGACAAAAAGTGGCGTTGAAGATTGGGTCCTGCGCGGCAGAAGCCTACGAACCCCGTCAGGTTCGGAAGAAAGCAGCGGTAAGTAGTCCCTTCTGGGTGCCGCAGGGTCGCCTGATTGGAGCTGGCTGTTGTCCGCAAGCCGGACGGTTGGAATCGACAGTGGGTGCACGGCCATATTTATGCGCTCTGCACAGCAGGATACCACTTTGCAGGGAAGGCGATCGACTGCCTTCCCTTTTACTTGCCGAGTGAGCATCTTTGTTGAAAACGCAGGGTGCGTGATCAGGATGAAGCATTAGTATCAGATCGACAGTGATGGGCAAATATGGCCAAGAGAGAAAGGGAACAGGATAAGGGCTGGGCCTATCTTCAACCACGCGCCGACGCCAGTTCTCTCTCAGGCATACGGCGTCTACTCCGCCAACTAGGGCTGCGCCCCCGCAAAAGATTGGGGCAGAACTTTCTCGTGGATGAAGGAGTGCTTCAGCAGATCGTCGAAATCGCTGATCTTCAAAAGAGCGATATCGTGCTTGAGATCGGGCCTGGGCTGGGGAATGTGACCCGACAGTTGGCCCGTAGGGCCGGCCGAGTGATAGCTGTAGAGCTCGATCCCGCCCTGGCCAAAGCCCTCCACAGCCTCCTCTCCTCCTTCAAGAATGTTGAGATCGTGAATAAGAACATCCTGGAGTTTGACCCAGCCGAACTTATTGCGGCGCAACCATATAAAGTAGTGGCCAACCTTCCTTATTACATCACCTCTCTTGTCCTTCGCCATCTCCTGGAGTCCTCTCTTAAGCCAAAGGTGCTGGTGCTTATGGTGCAAAAGGAGGTTGGCGAACGGATCACCGCCCGACCAGGTGCTATGAGCCTGCTCTCCCTGAGCATTCAGTTTTACGGCGAACCCCGCTTAGTCAGAGTCATACCAGCCGCTGCCTTTTATCCGCCGCCCAAGGTAGATTCGGCAATCGTGTATATCGAAGTGTATGATCACCCTCTTATCGATATCAATCCCCAAAAATTCTTCCAGGTTGCCCACATCGGCTTCTCCCAACCCCGCAAACAGCTGCGCAATATCCTCGCCCGGCATATCAGCCTACCACCAGAGATGGCCACACATCTCCTCCGTGAGGCCAACATAGACGAAACACGACGAGCTCAGACATTGACTCTGGAAGAATGGGCAAAACTCTGCCAGGTCCTGGAGAAGAGAGGATACGTATGACTGGCGAGTCATCTCACCCTGCTCAAAAGCCAATGGCTGCTGAAGGAGGGAAGCTTATCCTACCTGCCTTCGCCAAGATAAACCTGTCTTTAGAAGTTCTGGGCAAACGCCCTGATGGTTACCATGAAATAATGTCTGTAATGCAAACGGTTGAGCTACACGATGAATTAAGCTTTCGGCCAGCGAAGGAGATCATCCTGAGATGTAACCTGCCCTCCTTAAACGACGAGGATAACCTCGTCTTTAAGGCAGCCAGGCTGTTAGCTCGTTGCGCTGACATACGAAACGGTGTTGAGATAGAACTGGTCAAGCGCATCCCAGTGGCTGGCGGGCTTGGTGGTGGCAGCAGCGATGCTGCCTGTACGCTGATCGTCTTAAATCGGCTTTGGCATTTAGATTATCCGCTGGAGAAACTACAAGACTTGAGTGCTGAGTTGGGTTCAGATGTAGCCTTTTTCCTTCAAGGGGGGGCGGCTCTCGCCGAAGGACGAGGGGAACGTCTGTCTCCTTTGCCCGCCTTCCCGACCACCTGGGTTGTGCTTCTTACCCCTCATATCTCTCTCCCGGATAAAACCAGGTTCCTGTATTCGTGTCTCACTCCCGCAAATCACACTGATGGGTCAACGACGCTTGCCCTTAGCCTGGCCTTAAGAGAGGGCCAGCCGATACCATCTACGCTGTTCAGGAACACATTCGAGCCCATCCTTAGAAAGAAATACAGGCTTATCGAAGACCTGCACTCCAAATTGCGCCTACCTGGGGTTGAAGTAATAGGACTCTCCGGTAGCGGCCCAACCTTATACGCCCTTTGTGCTTCTAAATCAGTGGCTAACACCATCTACGAGCGCCTGCTGAACCTCCCTGAAACCACTGTATTTCTTACAAGGACTATCTCCAGAGAGGAAATCCGGGCCAAAATGGGCCATTGACAAAATAGCTCGCCTTGTCCTACACTTGCCCACGTTGACAACCGAATGGTATGGGGGTGAGCACGATGAACAATCTGAAGTTCTCTGCTGGGCTGCGAACCTTTCACCATCGGCCCGATGGCAACGGCAAAATCATCCCTTTAGAGGAATCCATAGCCATCGCTGGTCAGGTCAGGGGACTACAAGCTGTCGAATGCTATCAGACCGACTTTGATCAGATCAGATTGACCGATTTCAAAAGGCTGTTAGATGAGAACGGCCTGGCGGTATCTGTCGTCGACACCGACCTTTGGGGTGATCCCCGCTGGCAATACGGTACTTTCACCAGCCGCGATGCCCAATTACGTCGGGATGCCATCGAAGAGGCCAAGCGTTCTGTAGACATCGCCCGTCAGATTGGAACACCCATCGTTGGTCTATGGCTGGCCTATGATGGCTGCGACCATCCTTTTCAGGTCGACTATCATAAACAATGGGAACTGGGACTTGATGGCATCAAACAGGTAGCCATGTATGCTGCCCCAGACGTCAGGATCGGGCTCAAATATCGCTCGCAGGAGCCACGCAAACATATGGCTATTGGGCAGGTGGGTAAGACCCTGGCCATCTGTCAGGAACTGGGGCTAGCTAACCTCGGGGTGACAATTGACTTCACTTACGCCCTGACAAGTCGGGAGAACCCCACAGAGTCGTTGACTCACATTGCGCGGAGCGGCAAGCTCTGTCACATCTACTTTAGTGATATAGATAGCGAATGGGATCATGAAATAATCCCAGCGACCATCCATTTCTGGGAAGTCCTGGAATTCTTGTATTATTGTCGAATGATCGATTACGATGGCTGGTTCGGTTTAAGCCTTTCCCCTCACCACGAGGATATCGTTGAGGCGACCAGCATAGCCATCGAAAACATCGAGGCCCTTTGGTGCCTGGCCAGGAAGATCGACGCAGAATCCCTCCAGCGGGCACAGGAACGTATGGATGTGCATCAGGCGCAGGCAGTGATCCACAAGGCCCTCTGCTAGGACAGCTACTATCAACGTTATTTGGTGGACCTGAGGGGACTTGAACCCCTGACCTTTTGACTGCCAGTCAAACGCGCTCCCGCTGCGCCACAGGCCCTCGTTAGACTCCTCTCGTAACGCCCATTATCTTAGCACAAACAACGCACTGATGCAACCCAACTGCTATTGAGAGGACAACAACATTTGACGAGAGGAGGTCATTCGAGTACTATACTTACAGTAGCGGTCACCTCGATCGTCAGTAGGGGCCTTCTTTTGCAAGTCTTTGATCTTTCGACTCTTGTAGGTCAACCTATCGCTTTTCTTTCCCTATTCCAAGTGCAAATTCTCGAAAACATCCTGGAGCCAAAAGAGTCTTAGCACGAATAAAACCCACTGTTATGTAGGGGGCACTTCGCTTTTAATCCAGCGAGGGGAGGTAGCCAAGGGTGAGCAACACTAAAGCACCACAGCGCTATCAGATGATAATTGAAGGCCGGCCCGTGGAGAGCGCATCAGGCCAGACTTTCCCCGTCTTCAACCCGGCCACAGGCCAGCTTCTGGCAGAAGTGCCACAGGCTGGGCCCGAAGACGTGGACTTAGCAGTAGCGAGCGCAAGACGGGCCTTCGAGGAAGGCCCATGGCCACGCTTCTCCGCAGCAGAGCGGGGGAGGGTTCTGTACCGGATCGCCCAGGCTCTCCGGGACAGGCTGGAGGAGATCGTTCTCCTAGAGACCATGGACAACGGCAAGCCTATCACCACCGCCCGCGACGATGCAACCCGGACAGCAGACCTCTACGAGTTCTACGCTGGAGCAGCAACCAAGATCTTCGGAGAGACTATCCCGGTACTGGGCGATCTCCTGTGCTATACCCGACGTGAGCCCGTGGGAGTGGTTGGTGCTATCACGCCCTGGAACTTCCCGCTACTACTGGCCAGTGTCAAACTAGCACCAGCCCTGGCCGCTGGCTGTACCATCATCCTCAAACCAGCCAGCGACACCCCCTTGACGACCCTGCTTTTGGGCCGGATTGCTCTGGAGTGTGGTGTTCCTGCTGGAGTAGTTAATGTGCTGACCGGGCCCGGGCCATCGGTGGGCATGTCCCTGGCTGGGCACCCCAGCATCGACAAACTCTCCTTTACCGGCGAAACCGAAACAGGCAAGATGATCATGGCCGCGGCCGCCCGTAATATCACCCGCGTCTCCCTGGAGCTCGGTGGCAAGTCCCCCAATATTGTCTTTGCCGATGCCAACCTTGATTCGGCCATCAATGGCTCTCTGGCAGCTATCTACTACAACGCGGGGCAGAACTGCATTGCGCGGACACGGCTGCTAGTGGAGAAGTCTGTCGTGGACGAGTTTACCGCCGCCTTCGTGGAACGGACGCAGCGGCTGCGAGTTGGAGACCCCCTGGACCCCACCACTCAGATCGGGGCCATCACCTCGAGGCGGCACCTGAACCGTATCCTCAGCTACATTGAGGACGCAAAGGGCAAAGGGGCCCGCCTGTTGTGCGGCGGCGCAGCGCCCGCTGACCCAAACCTGGCCGCTGGTAACTTCCTCTTGCCCACTGTCTTTACCGGTGTCACGGACGATATCCGCCTGGCACGAGAGGAGGTCTTCGGCCCCGTAATACATATCGTATCTTTCAAAGACGAGGAGGAGGCAGTCCGCATGGCGAACGACAGCCAGTACGGGCTAGCAGGCACGATCTGGACGCGGGACTCGGCCCGTGGGTTGCGTGTCGCCCACCGGCTGCGTGTCGGCATCGTGAGCCTCAACCACATCACCTTAGCTTTCTCCGAGGCACCCTTCGGAGGCTACAAGATGAGTGGCATCGGCCGGGAGATGGGTATGGAAGCCCTTCACTATTTCACTGAGGTGAAAACCATCGCCGTCAACCTGAGCGATGCCCCTATAAACCCCTATGGGGCGTGAGACCGGACGTTTTTACGCCGCGCGGACGTCCCCCCTGCACTGGCCCAAGGCATCATTGCCATTGGACTGTATCCGATCTTCCCTGACGGGAGCTATGTTATTCTTCGCCCTAGTTTAGGTAGCCACACAGCGATGACCGCGGGAGTCCCCTGTTGCACTTTCTCCAGCCCCCGCCGCAGAGCCGGCGCCACCTCTTCCGGCTCGTACACGTTCTCACCGTAGGCACCCACGGACTCGGCCTCCTTAGCAAAATCTGGCGGCGGATCGAAGATACCACCTTCGAATGCATCCCTTGCCGCGTAGCCGTCTGGGTAGAAGTTATGAACCTCCCAGGTACCAGTGCTGTAGCTGCTGTTCTGGAAGACCACAGTTAGGTAGGGAGCCTTGTAGTGTACTGCTGACCAGAGAGCTGCAAGGGGTACTCCAAATATGTAATAGCCATCCCCCACGGCTAGCACCACATCCCGGTCAGGGGCGGCCAGCTTGGCTCCAAAGGCTGCCCCCGGACCCCAGCCCCCGGCACTGCTTCCCGTCCGGAATAGAGAGCCAGGCCGGCTGCTGCGCCAGTAGGTCTGGACCAGATGGGAATTGCTCAGAGCATCATCTAGTAGGATAGCCTCTTCCCCAACTAGTTGGCCAACCTGATAGGCCAGCCAGCGTGGGTTGATAGGCCGCTCTCTGGCCGCCTCCATGGCTAGGCACTCAGCCTGCCGCTCTCGCTCGAGCTTGACCACCTGCAGTCGCTCAAGGCGATCAACACAGCGGCAACGGCCGGAGGAGGATAAGAGCTTTGTGGCCGCCTCGTACAGGTCAATCAGCGTCCGGGCGCTATCAGCCTGGAGGCGCAAGTCTGCGGTGAACTCCATGGTCGGGATAGCCTGGGTTATGGGATCAACGTCGAGGAAGGCGATCTTAGCCTGGCGTCCGGGCGCCTCGGGGCCGGGCACCCAGGGTACAGCACTCTCAACTACCAGCACCACATCGGCTTGATAGAGCGGGGGATCAGCCCCAAAGAGCGGGTGATTAGTAGGGAAGTTGAGACGGTCCCGCCAGCCAGTCCCCCGCACGGGGATGGACAATAGCTCGGCCAGCCGGACCAGCGCACCTACCGCCTCGGGGTGGCGACCACTGCGCCCATCAATGATAACTGGATTGTTAGCCTCAACTAGCCAGCGTGCGAGCCTGGTGATGGCCTCGGGGTCGGGCGCGAGCCGCTCCGGGAGCCCCAGTTGCTGAGGGGTAGGGAAATGTGCCCCCTGGACTGGCAGCATGCCAATCTCCCGGGGAATGCTCAGGTAGACCGGCCCGGGCGGCTCGCTCAGCGCGACCTGCAATGCTCTACTGACTACCAATCCAGGATTATCTTGGGCCTCCAGGCGGTAATCCCACTTGGTGTACTGTCGGACCAGCTCGCCCTGATCGCGAACCTCCTGAAGCCAGTAGACCACATGGTCGCGGTCGCCCCGCATGGTCCCGCTATAGGCTCGAGGGCCAGCCCCGGCCGTCATCAGGACAGGGTAGCCGCCCCGGGCAGCGGTGTGGATGGCAGCTCCGTAGTTGAGCGTGCCCAAGTCCGCATGGACAGCAGTAGCAGAGGGGCGTCCAGTGACCATGGTATACCCCATGGCTGCGTTGAGGGTCACGTTCTCATGCAACACGGTGATGAGCTTCGGTGCAGGACGACCTAACGCATGGGCCTTGGCCACCGCCTCCTGGTAGAAGATGATATCAGACCCGGAGGTGAAAAATAGGTATTCGACTCCACCAAGGGCCATCGCCTCAACGAGCACATCACCTACCTCTTCTGCTGGCAGTTCGACCCAGGTGGACTCGCGCTGTCCCAAGGTCCTTACCTCTCCGTTACATCGGTCAGGAGCTAGCAGTTATCCAGCGCCCACCAGCCCTTTAAATATCAGGTCGCCAGGAAACCAGCCCCTAAGGCTTCGGCAGGTGGAAGCCCGGCGCGTAAAGTTCCTCAACCGCCACGATCCGCTTGGCTCCCAAGGGTTCGCTCAGCAAATCGCGAGTCTTCTCCATACGCTTCGGGTCGATGTAGCCGAGGCCGTACTTGTTAGTGTCGTCGGTAATGGCCAGCTGGCGCACTATCCTCACCTCAGCCGCATAAATGGCTGCGTCCCCTTCTGGATGGTACTTTTTCATTATAGCGCCAGCCTCATCCGGATGATCCAGCGCATACTGGACTCCCTTCAGGGTCGCCAAAACGAAGCGCCGTACCATGTCCGGTTGCTTCTGGATGGTCTCATCAGTGGCGATGATACCGTTGCTATACATCTCCATACCAGCATCAGCGTAGGCCAGGCGGACCAGTTTCTTGGGAGCCACCGCCTTTTCTAGCATCGGCTCACCCGGCATGAACTGAGAGATACCATCGACCTGCTTAGCAGCTAGAAGGGCTGGTAGTGTAGCAGGGTCGACAAACTTCCAGGTGACCTTGCTGGCATCGATGCCGGCCAGCTTGGCGTACGCCGGGAAGAGCTTAGGGACAGCGCTGGCCGCTGAATCAGAGAGAACCTTACCCTCCAGGTCCTTAGGCTTCTTGATCCCGGACTCTTCCAGGCAGTAGATGGCCTGCGGGGCCTTCTGGTAGATGATGGCCAGCTCTTTGACAGGGACGTTCTCATTGGCCCGCGTGATGATCAGTGCCCCGCTATCAGCGAAGCCAAAGTCGGCCTTGCCCGCTGCGACCATCTTGATGGCATCGAGGGAACCTGCCCCGCGCACGATAGTCACATCGAACCCAGCCTCTTTCCAGAAGCCCTTATCCAGAACCGTGTAGTAGGGTGCGTGGCGACCGAAGAAGCCGAAATCGGTGGTGAAGGTGATCTTCTGTAGTGCCGCTGGCTTGGTTGGCGTCGGTGGCATTGGTGTGGGGGTGGCTACAGCTACAGGGGTTGGTGCCGCCGTTGGTGGGGCAGGTGGCTTGGTTGGCGTAGGAGTCGGGGCAGCTGCTGGGGCACAGGCACTGGCTAGGACACCAAGCAGTACCACAATAATGATCGGCATCAAAAACTGCCTTTTCATCGAAAGCCTCCTTTTACATCACCAGACATAAAACTAGACGCTGTACTTCCCAACTGGGATACGATCAACCATCGGCATTGATGTTTTTGTCCCTCACCTCCTTCTCCAACAAGGGCTATTTCTGCTTTCCAGTGCCCATCCATCTTTGCCCCTAAGCGCCGCCCCAGGCAGCTAGGGCAAGTGGACACCTCCTGAGTGATGCTCATAAAGTGTCTTGCTTGGTGGCTGGAGCACAGCTGGGATTTTCCCTGCGCCCGTGGTCAGGCCCGGAAAGATACCTCTTGCCTCCCTTCAAAGACCGGTACCTCCTGGAAACGATGCTCGGTGCCATCGTCCACGTCGCGGAAGACGTAGAGCTGGAGGGGGACAGTGGTGCGGCCCTCAAGGCGGCAGTGGAAGGTCCCAGAGGACTCGGCTTCAACATAGGCCAGGTGGCTATCCACCTTGCTTCTGGCGTAGTGGGCCACTTGATCATAGCCCACGTTGAGCTTCTGGTAACGAGCCGTCAGCTCCTCATAGCGATCCATCAGGGCTCGCCATTCCCCCGCCGAAAGATCGCGGATGAAGTGCGAGTGGCTGATGGAGCCGCCGAAGAAGAGGCTATCCAGGCCCAGACGAGTGTGCTCAGCCAGGCGCCGCGCTGCTACTTCCACCTGATTAGTCGCTTGCTGTCCCCGGTAGGTGGTCAACCCGTTGAGAAAGTCCCATTTGTAGGATCCGAAGCCCCCGGCCCGGTTATAGGTAAAGCGGCCGTCCGGTAGATAGGCCCGAGCATGCTCAAAGGCTGGGTAGTGATTGAAGACAACGAAAAGGTGACTAAGCGGGTCAGGCAGGTAGTCCAGGGCGTAGTCCATGACGCCGTATGGCGCCGGCCGCCAGTCCACGTGTACGTCTTCCCAGCGCTCGCCAGGCAAGGTAATGTTCATTTTGAACTCGATCCCCAGTTCCCTCAGCAGCGGCACCACCCCCCAGCTCCAGGTGTGGTCATGATCTGAAAGAATGGGGGAAATCCTCACCCCCCACTTCTGGAACAGCTCCTTCACTTCGGCGATGATAGCGTGAAACTGCTCCTCGCTGTACTCCCCAGCTTCATCACCATAGAAGATGCCTTTTGATGGTTCAAGGATGTGGGGAGCGAACTCCGCTCGTCCGGCATCAGCCAGCGCGCGGATCCGGGCCGCTCCATCGGCTGTGACCGCCCGCATGCACAGGGCCAGGCTTGGGATATGGCCATAGGCATTCAGGACGTCCACGAAGTAGAAGTCCGACCCATCTCGCCAATAGCCGTTGCAGTCGTCGAAGCGGAGGCGGACGAAGGGCGGCATAGCCTTCATGACGAAGGGCTTTCGGGCCGCCCAGGTGATGCCCTTCCAAAAGAGGTCATCCATCCCCCGAGTGTGGCCAAGATAGGAACGGGTCCAGACCCTCGGCGACAGTAGCCACTGGACCACTTTGCCTTGGCCAAGGGTTGCCGCCACCAACATGGGGGCGCCATCCTGGGATTCAGCCAACACCCTCCTCCTGGTGCCCTCGACCCGGACTATAAGGGCCGGCACTGGCTGGCGCAGGGATACGGCTGTGCCCACTTCCCGCGTGTAGCTGATGTAGTGGCCATCGTCAGCCACCACTATCTTCTCCACACCCTCTACTGCCGGTCGGCCTCCCAGGCCGGTCCCCATCAACCCTACGGCTTCTCGGTAGGCTGCACCGTAGAGATCCAGGTCATGATCGAAATTGACCAGGCCCAGTCCATCATCCACGGCACTCAGCAGGGCCGCCACCTCGCCTGAGGTCAGGCGGGCCCCCAGGTGCTCCTGGGCGATGACCACGGCAGCGTGAGAGGCCAGCCCTTGGGCATCAAAACGACTGCGGGCCAGGTCCAAGACCTGGTAGGGCATGCCCCAGTGGCCTAGCGCGGCATAAAGAGCTCCTGGCAGGTGCAAGGCCTCGGCCTGGGAGCTGTCAGCTAAAATCAGGAGGGTGCGGTTACCGGTACTGGGGCGCACACAGGACGGGGATGGTGCATTGGGCATGCGGCTCCTCCTCGCTGAATAGAGTTTGTGCAGGAGCTAAAATTTCGGCCGTGTAGAGGCTCAGACAACGCCAGCCCTGTGCCACGAGTAGGGATACGGCCAGTGACTTGAATCGCATCCCTCTCCAGCAAACCTCACCTTCTCCCAGCCAACATCTAGCCGATCAATAGACGTGTGACCTTGAATAATTTTCCTCAGCTATCCTCACCTAAGTCCCACCGAGGGTCAAATGAGTGCGGAGCGACCTAGGCACGTAAGAGGTCATTTATCTCTCGTTAGCTCCTCTTTTCTCGCTTTCTCTCTCAATTATAGCCCATTAGAAGGTTTGACAAAATCCATATGTATGTTAAATTGTGATTAATAAAATTAAATGATAGTGATTTAGTAAGCACCACTGCACAAAGAGGGCCTGATGGACCTTGGCGCCCAGCTGCGACTAGCCAGAATGGCGAAGAATCTCAAGATTCGCCAGGTTGCTCAGATGACCGGCTTCTCCCCTAGCTTTATCAGCCAGGTCGAACGCAATCTGGCTACCCCATCCGTGTCTGCCCTCAAGGCCATCTCTGAAGCCCTCGGCGTGCCCATCGCCTCCTTTTTTGAGAAGGTCAAGCCTCCCCCAAGGGAGGGTAAGATAGAGAGTAGCGACGAGGTTGTCGTTCGGAAGCACAGCCGAAAGAGTCTCGTCTATCCCGGTTCAAACATTCATTACGAGCTGCTTTCTCCTAATCTACAAGGCAGGATGGAATTCCTTTACATCAGAGCGGCGGCTGGGGTTGGTAGCGAGAGCTATTACCGCCATGAGGGCGAAGAGTGCGGCTTCGTGCAAAGAGGGACGATGCAGATCGAGATCAATGACAATACGTATACTCTCGAGGCAGGGGATTCCATCTACTTCAAAAGTACAAGCCCACACCGCTGGCGCAATATCGGAACCGAGGACCTAGAACTAATCTGGGTTATAACGCCACCCACTTTCTAGCCATATAGCGACGCCGCTGCGTCGATCCTAACCTTGGGAGGTTTTATGGTCTCCTATCAGACTGTTGAAACTGATGTCCTAGTCATTGGGGGCGGTGGAGCAGGGGCAAGAGCAGCCATAGAGGCCAGCACCCAAGGCGTTCGCTGTACCCTACTCTGTAAGGGCGCTCTGAGCCGGAGCGGCTTGACTCCCATGGCTTATCCCTCCTTTGAAGCAGCCCTCGGCCACCGCGATTCCCGTGATAACCCGGAAATACACTTCCAGGATACGGTACGTGAAGGAAGATATCTCAGCGATCAGAACCTGGCCAAGGCGTTGGCCACCGAGGCCATACCGCGAATGCTCGAACTGGAAAGGTATGGCGTTAAGTTCCGCAAGGATGGTGAACGCTTCTTGCAGGTCTGGCACCCTGGCCAGACCTATCCTCGAAACCTGGTCATTCAGGGCGGTGGCTACGGATTGATAGCTGGCCTCAAAAAGGAGCTGCGCCGGCATCCCGAGATCAAGGTGCTTGAGGACCATATGGTGACCAGGCTACTGACTAAGAACGGTAGGGTCGTGGGGGCAACCGCTCTTGATCTCCGCTGTGGTGCCCTCTACGCCTTCTCCGCTAAGGCGGTGGTGCTAGCAACGGGGGGCTACGAGGCGCTCTGGGAGAAAACCGATGCGTCTCCGGACAGCACCGGTGATGGGGCCACGCTGGCCTACACCATCGGAGCAGAATTGGTCGATATGGAAATGATGCTCTTTTACCCCACTGTGCTGGTCTATCCTCCTCATCTTCGTGGCACTGTAGTGCAATATGAGGGGCTGCTATATGAGGAGCATGTCGGCGGCAAGATGCTAAACGCAAAGGGCGAAGAGTTCTTACCATCTGGCCCCTTGCCGGTACGCGACGTGTTTATGCGCCTTATGTTCGACGAAATAGAGCAGGGCCGAGGGACGGTGCACGGCGGTCTGTATATCGATATTGCCAAGTCACCAAGGGGTGCAGAAGAGGTAGAGGAGATCCTGAATCGACTAATGTCTCTGCCCTACGATAACTTGCGGGATGTCGGTATTGATATTCGGCGTCAGCCCATCGAAGTAGCCCCCGCCACCCATTACACCCTCGGAGGCATCCGCATCAATGAGAGGACAGAGACAAATATCAGCGGGCTTTACGCAGCCGGAGAGGTGGCCGGTAACGTGCACGGAGCAAACCGTTTGTCTGGTAACGCCCTGGCCGAGACCCAAGTGTTTGGCACACGGGCAGGCCACTTTGCCGCCGAAGCAGCGAAGGCTTTGGGGAAGCGGGTAGAAATAGAGCCTGAAGAGGTAGAGCAGGCAGCGGCCGCAGCCTATTCAGTGCTGGAGCGAAAAGATGGTAACCTGCGACCTCGCCAGGTGAAGCGCCATCTACAGGCTATCGTGCAGACATATCTGGGACATAAGCGAGATGAGATTAGCTTACAGAAGGCTCTAGCAGACTTGGGACAATTGCGCGAGGAGGATCTACCACATCTCCGTGTCATGGGGACGACTCATTTCAATAATGATTGGCGAGAGGCGCTAGAACTGCCTGGAATGATTGATCTGGCTGAGGCGGTGGCCACAGCAGCCATGTTGCGCAAGGAGAGCCGTGGTCACCATTTTCGAACCGATTACCCCGAGATGGCCGATGGCTGGCCACAGCATACCCTGCTGCGGCGCAACAACAACAGAATCATCAGCACACTTGTGCCCACCATCCGGCTAGATGAGGAGGCATCGTAGACAATGAAGGAACCTGCCAAGGAGATTATCGTTGACATTTTGCGTTATGACCCCCAGGCGGAAGGTGAACCCACTCTCCAAACATATCGCATCCTATCTGACCGGGAAACGACCCTCCTGGCCTTGCTCAGGCATATCTATGAGGATTTGGACCCAACCCTAGCCTTCCGTGACTATCACTGCGGGCGGGCCATCTGTGGGAGCTGTCGCCTCCGCTTGGGAGGCAAAGCGGTCAAGGCCTGCCACACGATTGTCCGGCCGGGGGAGCGGGTGATGGTCGGGCCTCTGGAGAAGGAGTCATTGATCAGGGACCTGGCCGTGGCCTTCGATTAGCTATACCGTAAATCGAGCAGAATTTCAGTTTTCGGGACATCACAATGTTGATTACAACCCCATAATGACCTAAGGCGAGTGAGGAGGTGGTTAGTATGTTAGGCGAGCCCAGGAAGAGACTCGGGCTACTTATTCCCTCATCGAACACCACAATGGAATTCGAATTCGGCCACTATTTGCCTCCTTCTGTGTCACTACACACGGCACGGATGCCCTGCGTTGATGTGACGCCAGAGGTGCTTCGGGCGATGGCCTCTACCTGTGTCCAAGGGGCACAACTCCTGGCTGATTGTCGACCTGATCTGATCCTTTATGGCTGTACCAGTGGCAGCTTCATCGAAGGAAAGGGTTATGATAGGCGACTTGAAGAACAGATGGAAGGGGCTACCGGGATACCGACACTGACGACCTCCCACGCCGTTTTGGACGCCCTGACTCACCTTAAGGCCAAACGCGTGGAGATTTTCACTCCCTATATCACTGAGATCAACGAGCGGGAACGGATCTTCTTTGAGGACAACGGATTTAAGGTAACGCAGGTACGGGGATTAGGGATTGTGGATAACACCGAGATAGGCCGGCAACATCCAGCCGAAGCTTTCAAACTAGCCTATGAATTCAACGATAAGGACTCGGATGTCCTCTTTATCAGCTGCACCAACTTTCGCACCTTCGAGATAATTGTGCCTCTCTCTAAGGTGCTGGGCAAGCCAGTGGTGACGAGCAACCAGGCCTCACTGTGGGCAGCCCTCAAGCGACTGCAGGTGAAAGCTGACCTTGACATATTGAGCAGCTTACAATAACACAAGGAGGTATTCTTCATTGTCAGACGAAGCGACTTTACAGGCGCTGGCCAGGGCCATCGTCGCTGGCGATGTCACCGCGGCAACAGCTGCCGCAGAACAGGCTCTACAGGAGGGCATTCCACCCGTCGAAGCGGTAGAAAAGGGGCTCCTGATTGGCATGCGGACTGTGGGCGACAAGTGGCGTGCCTTCGAAATCTGGTTGCCAGAGGTTATGTTGGCCGTTGAGGCCTGGAAAGCAGCGATGGCCGTGCTGGAGCCAAGGATGACCAGGGACAACAAGGAGACGTTGAGGGCTGGTACGGTCGTCATCGGCACGGTTAAAGGTGATATTCACGAGAT
The DNA here is from genome assembly GCA_023475225.1 of Chloroflexota bacterium. Classification (NCBI taxonomy): domain Bacteria; kingdom Bacillati; phylum Chloroflexota; species Chloroflexota bacterium. The sequence goes on along the minus strand of JAMCVK010000024.1, from coordinate 68,825 downwards.
CGGTAAAAATATTGTCGCCACCTTGTTGAAAGCAGCGGGATTCGAAGTGTATGATTTGGGCAGCGATATCGCTGCCTCAGCCTTTGTCGAGGCTGCTGAAAGGACGAAGGCCGATATCATAGCCTGTTCTGCCCTGATGACAACGACGATGCCTAACCAGAAGGATGTCATTGAGCACCTCAAAGGGCAAGGACTCAGGGAAAAATATCAGGTGATGGTGGGCGGTGCTCCAGTCGATCAACTGTGGGCTAACAAGATAGGAGCAGACGGCTATGGGGCGACGGCCGATGATGCAGTCAAGGTCGCTCTGCAACTGATGTCTGAGAGAAAGAGAGGCTAAAGGGCATGGTCAGTTTCGCTGAGGTGGTTAATAGGGCCCTTAGCGGCCCAGTCTGTTCAGAGAACGATTTTAACCTGCGAGTTTTCGTACCCAAACTACGGGAGGTAATCCGCAAATACGATATCAGGTATGATCCAGAGAACCCGATACCGGCCGACGATGGGTTAGCCGACCGGCTGTTTATGGCTGGAATGGAATTTTATCGAGATGTAGGGACATACTGTGTCGATAGTGAACGGATCATCAAGTTCAGCGCGGAGGAGCTCAACGAGGCTATCGCCTCTGCCCCCATTGGACCCATTTTAGGTACGGGGAAGGAGGCCAAGAGGCTGATCGCCAGGCGCCCTGAAAGCAGCGAACCACCGTGGTGTTCGGTAGGTGCGGCCGGCGGGGGTGCCTCCAATGAGGAGATTTTGGCCAGCCTGGTGCAGTGGTATGCCGCCATCCCTCTGGCTGACTCCATCACTACGCCCAGCCTAGCCACTATCAATGGACAGGAAGTTGTAGCTGGGACGCCGTTGGAGATCGAGGGAGCGATCAGAACTGTAGTCCTTTCTAAAGAGGCCATTCGCCGCGCTGGACGGCCTGGTCTACCCATTATCAATGGCATAGCCACAGCTGTATCTGGCATGGCTACACTGGCTGGCAGCCAGTTCGGCCTGGGGGCCGGGGATGCCTGGGAGATCGCTTCCTTAGCTGAACTGAAGATCAACTTCGACCTGTTGAATAAGATTGCCTATTTATTGAATACAGGGCTCAACTGGCTCTCCGAAACAGGAACGCTTCTTGGTGGCTACGCCGGTGGGCCAGAAGGTACGGCTGTGGTGACGGTGGCCTACAATCTGGAGGGCATCCTGGTGAAGCGCGCTACGTTCCATCATCCGTTCCCCACTCATTTTGCTTATGGCTGCACTACCTGTCGGAATACCTTATGGGCCTTGAGCGTCAGCTCCCAGGCCATCAGTCGCAACAGCCATTTCCCACTCCTGGACTTGGGGTATGTCGCTGCTGGGCCCGTGACAGAAATGTGTCTCTACGAGACGGCTGCCTGGGTGATCGCCGCCGTCGTTTCCGGCGGGTCGATCGAGGCCGAAGGAACGGCCAAGGCCACACACGTCGACTATATGACTCCGCTAGAACCGCAATTCGCGACCGAGGTGGCCCACGCCACCACCGGGATGACCCGGAAAGAGGCTAACGAGGTTGTTAAGTCCCTTCTGGATCGGTACGAGGATTCGATACCGCATGCCCCCATCGGCCAACGATACCAGGACTGTTTCGATGTCGCCCGGGGCATTCCCAAACCGGAATACCTTGAACTATATCATCGGGTTAGAGAGGAACTCGAATCTATGGGGCTCAGATGGAAAACTATCCTTCAGGGTAGAGCGTTATGACCGATATGGTATCAGTGCAGGGAGCCATTGATATCCATATCCATTCTCACCCCTGCCTGTTCCACCGCCTGGCTGATGATCGGGCGATGGCCAGGGCTGCACAAGAGACCGGGATGCAGGCCATCGTCCTCAAATGCCATCACGAGGCTACCGTTAGCCGGGCCTATCTGGTAGGACAAGAGTTTCCAGAGATTAAGGTTTTTGGTGGTATAGTCCTGAACCGCTATGTCGGTGGCCTCAACCCAGCGGCTGTAGAAGCCACGCTTAAGCTAGGAGGCAAGATCATTTGGATGCCCACTATCGACGCCGCCAATCATGCCCGGATATTCGGCTTCACCGGTGGATACGACGTCCAGGCCGGGGGGCAGCGCACCCAGGAAGGCATCACCATATTAAGTAATGGACGACTGACCGATGACACACAGAACGTACTTGCCTTAATCGCCCAATACGATGTCGCTCTGGGAACAGGACACCTTTCCCCCGAGGAGATCCTGGCCTTGCTACGTGGTGCCAGGGAGCATGGCGTTCGTCGGATGATAATCAATCACCCCTTCTTCAAAATACCGAACCTTGACCTGGGGCCGCTAAAAGAGCTGGTGAACCTGGGAGCAAAGGTGGAGATCGACTACTGTGGGCTCTCCCCCATGTGGGCCTGGCCAGGCAACAATCTGGACCGGGTCCGTGAAGCCATAAGCATCCTGGGAGCCGGTAATTGCATTCTTGTCACGGACACAGGACAACGACACAATCCAATGCCTCCCGAGGCCCTGCGCATTCTGGCTCAGTGTCTCTATGAGAAAGGCATCAGCGAAGTGGACCTGCACACCATGATGGTAGAAATACCACGATGGTTGCTAAACCTATAGAGGGCTTTTTTTGGAGTCGAGAGGCGTTCCCAAACGCCTTACAGGAATGGAGGTGAGATAGTAATTTAGAACGGAGCAGGGAATTTCAACGTTGGGGGTCTGGGGGTGTACCCCAACAGTGGCTTTCTTTCTAAAATCCCTCAAAATGGTGGGGTTCAAATTGAGAAGCGCTTTCGAACACCCCCCATTCGATGCATTCACTGAAGGAGGGGAAATTGATATGAAGAAGATAGGGCAAGTTCTGGGGATGTCGTTGGTATTTCTGTTAATCGGTGTCTTGCTGTCTGCTTGTGTTGAGAAGGCCGCCGCGCCGACACCCACCCCTACTGCCGCTAAGCCGGCAGCGGAAGCAACTAAGCCAGCTGCGGCACCTAGTCCCACCCCCGTGGTCGTGAAGGAGATAAAAGTAGGCGTCCTCGCTCCTTTGACAGGCCCTCAGGGTCCGGCTGGGTTGGAGATGAAAAACGGCTCTGAACTGCTGGCCGAAATTGTTAATGGCAAGTATGACTTGAACATGCCCCTGGCTAAGACAGAGGGACTACCTAATCTTGGTGGAGCAAAAGTCAAGCTCGTCTTCGCAGATGATGGGGGCAGCCCGGAGAAGGGCAAGGCTGAGGTAGAACGGTTGATCACTAGTGAGAAGGTGGTGGCCATCGTCGGTACCTACGCCAGTTCAGTCACCGCTGTGGCCAGCAGGGCGGCCGAATCGTTGGGAGTGCCACTCCTGACTCCCATCTCCACCTCCCCAATGTTAACCCAACAGGGCCTGAAGTGGTTCTTCCGCACCACCCCACACGATCAAACGTTCGCTCAGAACTTCTTCCAGTTCCTGGAGGATTTGAAGAAGAAAAAGGGCATTGCAGTCAAGAAGATCGCCCTCATCCACGAGAATACCCTTTTCGGCACCGACTCGGCCAAGTTTGAGGCTCAATATGCCAAGGAGTACGGCAATGATGTAGTGACGACCATACCCTATCCAGCCAATACCGCCTCTCTCAGTAGCGAGGTCGAGAAACTGAAGGGTTCCGGGGCCGATATCGCGATGCCTACCTCCTACATCTCCGACGCTATCCTGATGGTAAGGACCTTCAAGCAGCTGGACTACAATCCGCTGGCCGTGATCGCCCAGGATGCCGGCTTCATCGAGTCAGATTTTCTGAAGACGGTAGGAAAGGATGGCAACTACATATTAAGTCGCGAGGTGTTCGCTCTGGACCTGGCCGGGAAGAAGCCTCTGGTGAAGGCCGTTAATGATCTCTACAAGCAGCGCTATGGGGCTAATATGACTGGCGTATCTTCACGTAACTTCACCGGAACGTTAACGATGTTGGATGCTATTAACCGCGCTGGTTCCACCAGCCCGGAGGCTATCCGCAAGGCTTTGCTTGAGACTAATATCCCCGGCGACCAGCTGATCATGCCCTGGGACGGCGTGAAGTTCGATCCGAATACCGGACAGAACATCCTTGGACGGGGAATCGTGGTTCAAGCACAGGGCGAGGTATACTACACCGTTTGGCCCTTCGAGTTGGCCGCAAAGGACGTGATCTGGCCCATCCCGAAGTGGAGCGAGCGAAAATAGGTGATACAGCATTCCTGAGGTCGAGCAGGCGGCTTCTTCGTAGAAGCCACCTGCTCCTAGAATGGAGTACTATAGATGCAGCCTGAGGCATTGGCCCAAGCAATGCTCAACGGTCTGTTGATGGGGTTAGTTTATTCCCTGATCGCCCTTGGCCTTACCCTGATCTACGGCGTTATGGATATCGTGAACTTCGCCCATGGGGAGTTCTTGATGATAAGCATGTATACCGCGTACTGGTTATATGTGCTTTTCGCCATGGATCCGCTGGTTTCCCTGCCCATCTGCGCCTTGCTTTTATTCATGATCGGCGTGCTCACGCACAAGCTGATCATCAGTCGCGTTCTGGCCGCCCCTATGTCAGCTCAAATCTTCGCCACGTTCGGTCTGATGGTCTTCCTGCAAGCCACAGCCCAATTTCTCTGGACAGCCAACTATAGGCTGATTCAAGTGTCTCTGGCCAGTGGGCGCCTTGAGGTATTTAAGGGCGTATTCGTCGGTACACCCCAACTGCTAGCCTCGGTGGGAGCCATCGTGGCCACAGCCTTCATCTACTGGTTAATCGCTAGAACAGAGACGGGACGGGCCCTCGAAGCGACGGCTGAGGACAAAGAGGCAGCCGCCCTGATGGGCATAAATACCGATCGTGTGTTCGCCATCGCCTGGGGGATAGGTGCCGCCTGTGTGGGCATCGCCGGCGCGCTGTTAGCCACCTATTATTACATCTTCCCCAACGTTGGCTCCATCTTTGCCCTCACCGCCTTTGTGACGGTAGCCCTGGGCGGATTTGGCAGCATCAGCGGGGCCTTCGTCGCTGGCATACTGATCGGCCTGGTGGAGAATTGGGCCGGACTTTTTCTGCCGGCTTTCAAGTACGCGATCGTTTTATTGGTCTATCTGACTGTTGTGCTGATACGGCCACAAGGGCTATTTGGGAAGTGGTGATGAGCAAATGGGAACGCCGAATCTTGTAGAGGGTGCAACTGAGGTCAGACGGGCTCCCCTGGTTGAAACGCTCACAACCTTTGGCCTGGTCAGGATGGCTGTAGTGATTGGTTTAGGTGTTTTCATCCTGGTCTATCCCTTTATCTTCAGCGGGCTCTTCCCACAGCACGTGATGATTATGATCTTCCTATACGCTATGTTGGGGCAGGCCTGGAATATCATCGGTGGCTATGCCGGTCAGGTATCATTGGGACACGCCGCCTATCTTGGCATTGGCGCCTACACTTCAACTGTACTCTTATTACGCTGGAACATCAGCCCCTGGATAGGGATGCTCGCCGGTGGACTTGTGGCTGTGCTGGTTTCCTTGATCATTGGCTATCCATGCTTCAGACTTAAAGGGCACTATTTTGTCATTGCTACTATCGCCGTTGCCTCAGTAATCCAAACCAGCTTTATTAACTGGCAGGATGTTGGTGGTGCCGTAGGATTGTACGTTCCCTTCCTAAAAGAGTCATTTATCAACTTTCAGTTTAAGAGTCGGGCCCCTTTTTACTACATCAGCCTGGCCATGCTTACAGCCATAATGGTTCTGACCTACTGGATTGAGCGCTCGCGAATGGGCTTCTACTTCCGGGCCATCAAACAGGACCTGGATGCGGCACGCAGCCTGGGCATAGACCCCACCAAATATAAGTTGATTGCGATGTCCTTCAGTGCTCTCTTCACTGCCTTCGGAGGATCCTTCTATGCCCAGTATCTAATGTTCATTGATCCGGAGACGGTATTCCACTTCATACTTTCGGTGATCATCTGCCTTATTGCCGTCGTCGGAGGGGCGGGAACGCTCTGGGGACCTATTCTGGGAGCACTCATGTTGATACCTTTGTCCGAGTTCACCCGCGTTTACCTGGGCAGCACGACGGCCGTGCACCTGATCACCTATGGGGCCATGATTACGATTGTGGCTGTTTTTCAGCCTAAGGGATTGATTGGACTCCTTCAGCGATTCAGACGGCAGGGTTGAATTGAGATGGCTCTTCTCGAAGTGAACAATCTGACGAAGAGGTTTGGCGGCCTGGTGGCTAACGACCGCATAAATGTGGAGGTCAACCAGGGAGAGATCGTGGGTATGATCGGTCCCAATGGGGCAGGCAAGACTACCCTTTTCAATTGCATCGCTGGGTTCTACCGGCCGGATGAAGGCTCCGTCAGGTTTGACAGGCAGATGATCACCGGATATACGCCGGAGCGAATCTGCCAGCTTGGACTGGCCCGCACCTTCCAGATTATGCGCATCTTCAAGGATATGACTGTCCTGGAGAATGTGATGGTGGGCGGCTTCTGCCACACAGCGGACGCCAAGCAGACACGTAAGACGGCTTTGGAGGTACTGGAATTCGTTGGGCTAGCCGATAAGCAGTCCATTCTGGGAGCCAACCTGACTACCGCTGATAAGAAGCGCTTAGAGGTGGCCCGCGCTTTAGCGACCAGGCCAAAACTGTTGATGCTTGATGAGGCCATGGCCGGCTTAAATCCGAAGGAGCAACAAGAGGCGGTAGAGCTGATCTATAGGTTGCGCGACCGGGGTATTACCCTCTTTCTGGTTGAGCACGTTATGGAAGTAATTATGCCTATCTCCGATCGGGTCCTCGTGCTCGACTATGGGAAGAAGATAGCTGAGGGCATGCCTCAGGAGATCGCCCAAAACGAGGATGTCATTAGAGCCTACCTGGGAGATAGATACCATGCTGCAAGTTGAGAAGATAAAAGTATCGTATGGGGGTGTTCCAGCCCTTCACAATGTCTCTTTCAGGATAGAGCCGGGAGAGATCGTCGCCATCATCGGCTCTAATGGGGCGGGTAAAAGCACAATCCTGAAGACTATCTCCAGTCTACTTCATCCTACAGAGGGACAGATCCTATTTGAGGGCGTAAGGATCGATCAATCGCCGCCCCACCAGGTGGTTGATCTGGGCATCGCCCATGTCCCTGAGGGAAGACGCATCTTCAGCAAGATGAATGTGCGGCAAAACTTGTTATTGGGTGCCTACTCACGCAAGTCCGAGGAGTGGCGAGAAGAGACACTCCAACGCATCTTCGCTATGTTCCCTGTGCTGAAGGAGCGACAGAAACAGAAGGCGGGTACATTGAGCGGGGGTGAACAGCAAATGCTGGCCATAGCCCGTGGCTTAATGTCACGCCCTAAACTCCTGATGCTCGATGAACCCTCCCTCGGGCTCATGCCCCGGCTGGTGACAGCCATCTTTGAGGCCATCAAGCAAATAAATCAGGAGGGCACAACCATCCTCCTGGTAGAGCAGAACGTCAGAGAGGCCCTGGAGCTGGCCGACAGAGCCTATGTGCTTCAAACCGGCAATATCGTCCTGGAGGGCACAGGGGCAGAGCTGCTGGAGATTGATCTCGTCAGGAAAGCCTATTTAGGAATGTAACGAGGGGTGAACGATGTGGCGATGTTGGCTCCAAGAATGGAAGTGGCCCGAGGTAGAGGCACATCTAAAGGAGAACGACTTGATCCTGTTGCCAGTGGGAAGCACAGAGCAACACGGGCAACATATGCCCTTAGGCACCGACGCCTTCACGGCCATCCGCCTGGCTGAGGATGCCGCCAGGGAAACGATGACGTTAGTAGCACCACCTTTCTGGTATGGTTGGTCAGTTCACCATATGGGTTATCCGGGGACAATTACCCTGCGACCGGAGACGGTGGCCCAAGTGGTAACCGAGGTCTGCTACAGCTTGATCAGCCATGGCTTCGGTAAGGTGATCATCGTCAATGGTCACGCCCGGGCCAACCTGCCACCGCTACAGATAGCAGCGACAAGGGTGAGGAATGAGACCGGGGCGTACGTGGCCGTAGTGGATCCCTGGGATCTTGGTGACACGATATCCAGGGAGCTCCGAACACCCGAACCTGGATCGATCGGGCACGGCGCTCAGCATGAGGGATCGCAGATGCTCTACCTGTATCCAAACCTGGTAGATATGAGTAAGGCCAGGCGAAACGTATGGCCACAGGGTCGGTTTCATATCTCCGACCCTTATCTTCAGGGGGACCGCATCTTCGTGCCTCAGACGATGGAGGAGTTCAAGCAGAATACAGAACCAAGTGGTGTCTATGGGGATGCAACAGTGATCACCGCCGAGAAAGGAGAAAGGTTCCATAAGGCCCTGGTGGCTAACCTTGTGGAACTAATCAAGCAGGTGAGGCCACTCAAGGTACAGCTAAAGACAGTGAACATACCCTATTAAGGTTACTATATTGCTGGGCAGAGACAAATCCTTAAGCACCGCTCCTCAAAGATGATCTTAGGCGTCGATATAGGCGGCACATTCACAGACTTCGTCCTGTTTCGAGATGGTAAACTAGCCATCCACAAGTTGCTTACTACCCCTGACGACCCCTCCGAGGCCCTCTGCCAGGGACTCAAGGACTTCAACGTACCCTCTGACTGTCCTATCGTGCACGGCTCCACCGTGGCTACAAACGCCGTTTTAGAGCGTGAGGGGGCGACCACCGCCATCATCACCACTAAGGGGTTCAAGGACGTCCTGGAGATTGGACGCCAGACTCGCCCCAGCCTCTACGATTTGATGGTTGACCGACCCCCTTTGTTGGTACCAAGCGAACGGCGCTTTGAGGTTTCTGAACGCATTGATTACACCGGCACTGTCATCCAGCCCCTCTCAACGGAAGAGATTGGCCCTATCATGCGCCTATTACAGGCACAAAACGTGGGGTCTGTGGCCATCTGTTTTCTCTTCTCCTTCCTGAACCCCGTGCACGAGTGTTTGGTCAGAGACGTTCTCTTGCGGGAGCAAGATACCTTATTCGTCTCCTTATCCAGTGAGATACTGCCAGAATACCGCGAGTATGAGCGTATCAGCACTGTGACCGTCAATGCCTACGTGTCCCCAATCATCAGCCTCTATATAGCCAAGCTGCGGACAGGCTTGGGCCACAGCTTCCGGATCATGCAGTCCTCCGGAGGAAGTATCTCAGCAGAGACAGCCATCAACCAACCGGTGCGAACCATATTGAGTGGGCCAGCTGGTGGTGTGGTAGGTGCCTATAATGTAGCCCTAGCCAGTGGTTTCAACCACGTCATCACATTTGATATGGGGGGGACATCAACCGACGTCTCTCTTTGCCCTGGTTACATTCAGGAAACTACCGAGTCCAGCATCGATGGCTATCCCCTAAGGGTGCCTATGATTGACATTCATACGGTTGGCGCAGGAGGTGGTTCCATCGCTCGCATAGATAGTGGAGGGGCCTTAACCGTAGGTCCTGAGTCGGCCGGGGCCGACCCCGGGCCGGTTTGCTATGGTAAAGGACAGGATATCACAGTTACCGACGCCAACCTGATCTTGGGCAGGTTAGATGTGGACTACTTTCTGGGCGGCCGGATGTACCTGGACTACGAACGAACTAAGTCACATATGGAGCGTCTGGCCCAGACGATGGGCACCAGTATACAACAAGCCGCTCAAGGCATAATTCGCGTGGCCAATTCGAATATGGAACGCGCTATCAGGGTGATATCAGTGGAACGCGGCTTTGACCCCCGAGACTTTGTTCTCGTCGCCTTCGGTGGTGCTGGGCCAGCCCATGCCTGTGATCTGGCCCGTGAGCTGCACATACCACGGGTATTGATTCCCCGCCATCCAGGAGTACTTTCGGCTATGGGGATTATGATGTCGGATATAATTAAAGACTACTCCACAACAGTAATGTTAGGCGAAGCCGAGGCCGGTTCGGAACAAATCCAAAATCTCCTTGAACCGTTGGAGAGGCGGGGATGGATGGAGATGCTGGCTGAAGGGATTCCAGCGGAGCGTATCAGGATTGAGAAGTTTCTGGATATGCGCTATCGAGGACAAGCCTACGAATTGACTACAGTGTATGAATCGCCTGGCGAGCCGGCCATCAATTCCATGGGTCGCTTAGCCGCCATTGAGCGGTTCCATAAGGCTCACCAACAACGATTCGCCTACAGCAATCCCGAGCGAGCTGTGGAGATAGTCAACCTGCGACTGAGGGCGGTAGGGCTGGTCGACAAACCCAGCCTGGAAAGGGAAAACTTTAGGGGAGAAGATGCCAGTGAGGCCCTACTTGGCCAGAAAGCGGTCTTATTTGCTGGCCAACTGTTGACCACAGCCCTTTACGAGCGCTCGCGACTACATTGTGGGAACAGGATAGCCGGACCGGCTATCATCTTCCAGTTCGATTCTACGGTAGTGATCCCACCCAGCTGGACTGGTATAGTTGATCCCTTCCACAATCTCCTCATATCTCCCAGCACAGAAGGGGGATAAGATAGTGATCGATCCGGTAAGTTTAGAGATCTTTAAGAACCTTTTCATCTCCGTAGCCGAAGAGATGGGTGTGACCTTGGGTCGAACGGCCTATTCACCTAATATAAAGGAACGCCGCGACTACTCCTGTGCCTTTTTCGATGTTCAGGGGCGTATGGTAGCTCAGGCGGCTCATATCCCGGTTCATCTAGGGGCCATGCCCGCTTCGGTAGCCAAGGCTATTGAGCTATTCGACTTTGTACCGGGCGACATCGTGATCCTCAACGATCCATATTTGGGTGGAACACATCTCCCTGATATTACGTTAGTCTCGCCGGTCTTTATCCGTGAAGGGGGGCAGAGCAATGCCGAAGAGCTCTTTGGCTTCGTTGCCAGTCGAGCCCACCATGCCGATGTCGGGGGCATGACCCCAGGGTCAATGCCGATGGCCACGGAGATCTTCCAGGAGGGACTCATCATACCACCATTGAAGATTGCCCGGGCCGGACAAGTCGATGAGCCCCTGTTAAGTTTCATCTGCCGTAATGTCCGCACCCCTGAGGAACGCAGGGGTGATCTATCCGCCCAGATCGCCGCTGCAAGGGTGGGGGAAAGATGCTTAAATGAGATCATCGCCCGTTATGGCATCACTGAGACAAGAGCCCACATAGACGCTTTAATCCAATATACGGAACGACTGACTAGAGCGGTCATCAGCGCAGTTCCAGATGGCCGTTATGTCTTCACCGACCATCTTGACAATGATGGGTATACGGCTGAACCCGTCGTCATCCAGGTGGAGGTATCGGTACAAGGCGATGAGCTCACTCTAGATTTCAGCGGTAGTTCAGCGGAACGGATGGGCTGCGTCAACGCCGTTCTGTCCGTCACACAATCGGTGGCGCTATACGTTGTGCGGTGTCTGACGGGGGATCGCGTACCGGCTAACCAGGGATGCCTGGCCCCCATCAAGGTCATTGCTCCAGAAGGCAGTGTTATGAACGCCAGGCCGCCACGGGCTGTCTCAGCTGGTAATGTCGAGACATCACAGCGGATCGCAGACGTAATACTGGGGGCTTTAGCCCAGGCGCTGCCCAACATCATTCCGGCAGCCAGCCAGGGCACAATGAATAACCTAACGATCGGGGGCTATGATCCCTTCCGACAGCAACTCTATGCTTATTACGAGACCATCGGTGGAGGCATGGGGGCGCGGCCAGGACGTGACGGTTTATCCGGAGTACACACCCATATGACTAACACGATGAACACGCCAATAGAGGCCCTGGAATTTCAATTCCCTTTCCGGGTTCGAGAATATGCCATTCGCCGCCATTCCGGGGGCTTGGGCAAATATAAGGGTGGTGATGGTCTCCATCGCGCTATCGAGTTTCTATCCTCAGCCACGGTGACTATCGTTTCGGAACGACGACGCTTTGCCCCTTATGGCCTATTTGGAGGAAGCCCAGGAGCCACCGGTCGCAACATCCTGTTCAGGAAGAGATGTGAGGAGGAAACAGAGCTTCCGTCAAAGGCTACCTTTTCGGTGGACGAGGGCGACATCCTGCTTATCCAGACACCTGGTGGCGGTGGTTGGGGTTAACTCTGCTTGCATTGCCCCAAGGTATGCCCCTTGCTATAATGTCTGTAGTTGATTCTTACTTAACGGGCGCATAATCCCCGCCCTTGTAGGGTAAGGAAGGTTAGCGATAGAGATGCCGGGATTAGATAGGAGCTATGAGCGATATGAAGGCGCGGGGCAAGACCGTTTTTGTCTGTCAACAGTGCGGCAACGAAAGCCCCAAATGGCTTGGCCGTTGCCCCAGTTGTGGGGAATGGAATAGTCTAGTAGAGACAGCCCTCACCTCAGGTGGGCCGTCTTCCACCCTGGTGACATCCCAAGCCCCACCACAACCCATAACCCAGATCGCGGCCAACGGTTTTCAGCGAATTCGCATTCCCATTGAGGAATTCAGCCGCGTCTTGGGTGGAGGCATCGTGCCCGGTTCTCTCATCCTTATCGGTGGCGATCCCGGAATAGGTAAATCAACGCTCTTGCTACAGACTTCCTCCCTCCTGGCTGAAAACATCGGCACGGTGCTTTACGTCTCGGGCGAGGAGTCCGCACAACAGATTAAGATGCGCGCCGATCGCTTAAACAGTGTATCTGAGCGCCTCTACGTCTTGGCCGAGACCAATCTGAATGTGATCATCAATAGGATTGAGGAGCTCAACCCGGTGATAGTCGTCATCGACTCCATCCAAACCGTATATCTGGAAGAGTTAGCATCAGCGGCGGGCAGCATTGGGCAGTTGCGTGAGTGTACGATGTGTTTGATGCGCCTGGCTAAATCCAGCAATATCTCAATCTTCCTGGTCGGGCACGTCACGAAGGAAGGGGCGATCGCCGGTCCACGTGTCCTGGAACATATCGTGGATACGGTGCTCTATTTGGAAGGGGAACGGTTTCACTCTTATAGACTATTGCGGGCGGTGAAGAACCGCTTTGGTTCTACTAATGAGGTTGGTGTCTTTGAAATGCAAGCTGAGGGCATGGTGCCGGTGCCTAACCCCTCAGAGGTTTTCTTGGCCGAGCGTCCGGCAACAGCCCTGGGTTCCGCGGTTGTGGTCACCTTGGAGGGGACACGAGCCCTGTTGGTGGAGGTACAGAGTCTGACTAGTACAACCAGCTTTGGACTCCCTCGCCGCACAGTAAATGGGATCGATTTTAATCGTCTGTTATTGCTTACCGCAGTGCTGACCAAGCGTGTGGGACTGGGCCTCTCCAATCAGGATATTTATGTAAATGTCGTTGGCGGATTGAGCATCAGTGAGCCTGCGGCCGATTTGGGTGTGGCCTTGGCCATTGCCTCTAGCTTCCGTGAGAGGCCGATCCCCCCAGATTTAGTGGCCATCGGAGAGATAGGACTGTCAGGTGAATTGCGCCGTGTTGGGCAGCTGGAGAAACGCCTGGCCGAGGCAGCCAAGCTGGGGTTCAGCCGGTGCCTGTTGCCCAAGTCTATGGATAATGTCCGGCTAGCCCAGAGTCTGGGCATCGAGACTCTCAGAGCAGAAACAGTGAGTCAAGCCCTTGATATCGCCTGGGCAAAAGCCTTTTGACAAGGCTCCATCTCCGTGTTAGTATTGATAACGTAACAATACCTATAAGGATGTCATTGGACTCTAATTGAATAGGGGAACTGTTACCGAACCGACATTGGCAAGTGCTTGACTGAGCAGGCATCAAAGGTATTATCTATTAATTATTTATCGCTTAATTCCATAGAAGAAAGGATAGTCATCTTGCAAGTGTACTTCGGTACACTATATTTATTCCTAAATCAAGCCATCTAGAGAGATGTTGCCGTCGCAGTGGGTGCTGGGAGGGGAGTACAATGAAGATTGATCTTATCGTTCGTATTCTTGGCGCGGTCACTCTGGGATATTTAGGCTGGAGTTTTGGGGGCTCAATTACTCCTGAGATTATTCAGGGACAACAGATCATCCTCGGACTCATCTTTGGGATATTGGGGCTGGGAATCGGATTAGCCCTGACCCCTTACGCAACCATACGCCCCACTCTGTGGTTGTTGGAACGGGCCCACAGGGTATCGGCGCAGGAGCTACTGGCAGCTACAATCGGTTTGCTCATAGGGCTTATCATCTCAGCCCTTCTCGCTATTCCCCTATCCATGCTACCATCCTTCTTGGGCAAAGTTCTTCCCCTGGCAGCTACGGTTGTTTTCTCCTATTTGGGCATCTCTGTCATGGTGATGCGGAAGAGGGAAATATTCGCCCTACTGACCTCCCCTTGGCAGCTGCTGATGGAGGGGCGCCAAAGCAGTTCCTCGGAGCAGGTGCTCATCGATACAAGTGCGATTATCGATGGACGCATCGCCGATATTAGCCAGACCGGATTCATTGGGGGAACACTAATGGTGCCCAGGTTTGTACTTAATGAGCTGCAACATATCGCCGATTCTCCAGACGCCTTACGTCGTAACCGGGGTCGACGTGGGCTGGATATGTTGAACAGATTGCAGAAGGAGTCACTTGTTCCAATCAAAATCATCGATAGCGAAGTGGATGGCTCCGGCGATGTGGACAATCGTCTGGTCAAGCTGGCTAAACAGTTCCGTTGCCCCATCATCACTAATGACTACAATCTTAATCGGGTGGCTGGGTTACAGGGTGTGCGCGTACTCAACATCAACGAACTGGCCAACGCCGTTAAATCGGTTGTGTTACCAGGCGAGGAGATGACGATTCAGCTCATCCAGGAGGGGAAGGAGATAGGTCAGGGCGTTGGCTATCTTGATGATGGCACGATGGTTGTGGTGGAAGATGGACGCAAGCACCTTAACACTGAGGTAGAAGTCGTCGTGACGAGAGTGCTGCAAACCGTCGCCGGACGGATGATTTTCGCTCATCTGAAAGGCGAATAGGGTATTCCAGCTGCTTGGGGTTCTTGAGGAGGATGGCCATCGACGGTTCTGACCATCAGATTAAGGAAATCGACCGCACCGCTGCGGTTATCGTCGCCGCTGGGAGGAGCGCGCGTATGGGAAACGACAAGCTCTTCGCCAAACTCGGTGGGATGCCGCTCTTGTCACGCACAGTGGAGGTTTTTCAGCGTTGCCCTGAAGTGGACGATATCGTGATCGTTCTCAACGAATCAAATTTTGACCTTGGGCGCAGACTTGTGGAGGGTTCCGGTTGGTGGAAGGTGCGGCAGCTATGCCTGGGGGGCGAGCGTCGCCAAGATTCCGTCTGGCACGGTCTGTGTTCACTGCAGAACTGTAAGTGGATCATCGTCCACGATGGAGCTCGGCCATTCGTTTCTGAACACTTGATCCGGTGTGGTCTGGCTGAGGCCAAACAGTTTGGGGCGGCCATCGCTGGTGTTCCAGTCAAGGATACGATTAAGATCGTTGATGCGCGGGGCATCGTCCTATCCACTCCTGAGCGATCCGGCATATGGGTCATTCAGACCCCCCAGGTCTTTCGCTATGATCTGATCACGGCCGCTTATCAGGAGGGCACAGCTGAGGTTACCGATGAGGCCACGCTGCTCGAATGTCAGGGGCACCCGGTGAAGGTCTACATGGGATCATACGATAACATAAAGATCACCACTCCGGAGGATTGGACTCTAGCTGAGATGATTCTGAAGCGTCAAGCTGAGGCGATTCGCTAGAAAGGGTGTAATAGAGACGGTCTTAGCTATGCGAGTTGGTATTGGCTACGATGTACATCGCTTGGCCCAAGGTCGAAGGCTTATTTTAGGTGGCGTGATTGTCCCTTATGAGCTTGGGCTAGAGGGGCACTCTGATGCGGATGTGCTGATTCACGCCGTTATCGACGCCATCCTTGGTGCAGCATCCCTTGGTGATATTGGCCAGCATTTCCCAGCGGATGATCCATGCTACGAAGGCATCTCTAGCTTGATTTTGTTGAGAGATGTGGCCGCTTTGCTTGAGAGGCACAGGTGGCAAGTAGCCAATATGGATGCTACAGTGATCGCGGAGAAACCAAAGCTGGCCCCTTTCATCACAGCGATGCGAGAGAAGATGGCTGGACAACTGAGCATAGATATAGAACGGGTGAGCATCAAAGCCACAACCAGCGAAGGGCTCGGTTTTCTTGGGCGAGGAGAAGGCATAGCAGCCTACGCTGTTGTAGCTTTAGAGAAGGTCAAATAGTTCCCTTGAGGAGATGGACTGATAGGTGTTAACCTTTCTCCTTAAAGAACGTGGCGGACGCCTGGACAGACAGGCCTTTCGTACCCTGCGGTGCGTATGTCTGAAGGGGTATTGCGGCTAGCAATACCCCTGTTTGAAGGCCCGCTATATCGCCAATGCAGTGATCTTTTATGGAGGAGGTTCAACATGTCCATCCGCGAAGATATACAAGCCGCTTTCGAGCGCGATCCGGCAGCCGCTAACATCTGGGAAGTATTGCTGGCTTATCCCGGGTTGCACGCTGTTTGGATACATCGCATAGCCCATTGGTTGCACGTCCACCGTGTCCCCGTCATCCCTAGACTCATCTCACACCTTAACCGATTGCTGACCGGGATTGAGATTCACCCGGGGGCAAGGATTGGCCGGCGCTTGTTCATCGATCACGGCATGGGGATCGTGATCGGCGAAACAGCAGAAATAGGGGATGATGTGACAATGTATCAAGGCGTTACCCTCGGTGGCGCCAGCTTGCAGAAGGGTAAACGCCACCCCACTATCGGGAATAACGTCATTATTGGTGCCGGGGCCAAGCTGATAGGATCTATCGTAGTTGGTAACAACGTCACTATCGGGGCCGGTTCAGTGGTACTACGTGATGTGCCAGACAACTGCACAGCCGTGGGGGTGCCAGCTAAGATAGTGACGTTTCGTGATCCCCGCACCGGCTCAACTACGAAGGTGCAGTTGCCGGATCCGGAGGCAGAGATGCTTGCATGCCTGCAGCACAAGATCCTGGAATTGGAGGATCGCTTATCAGCCCTGGAGCACAAATGGTCAGAGAGCAGACTAGAGCAATTGCCAGAGGACAACCGTCGTGACGTTTTATCCCAAGATCCTCTTTCAGGGAGAGGGGAATGAAAATCTACAACACGATGACACGTCAGAAAGAGGAGTTTCGGCCACTCGGCAAGCCGGTTAAGATGTATGTTTGCGGGGTCACACCCTATGATGCCGTACACGTGGGTCATGCTATGTCTTACATCGCCTTCGACGTGATCCGCCGTTATCTCGAATATCGCGGTTATAGGGTTAAATACGTGCAAAACTTTACTGATGTGGATGATAAGATCATCGCCCGGGCCAGGCAATTGGGCGTCTCGCCAGATGAACTGGCCGAGAAATATATCAACGATTATTTCACCGACATGGACGCTCTGAATATCAAACGTGCTGATGTCTACCCAAAGGTGACGCAGGAGATCGACGCTATCATTCATCTGATCGAGGGATTGTTGACGAAGGGACACGCCTACGTTGCCAATGGCGATGTCTATTTTGCCGTGAACTCTGATCCAGACTATGGTAAGCTATCCGGTCGTCCTTTAGATGAATTGGTGTCCGGCGCTCGGGTGGAGGTGGATGCGCGAAAGGCCAGCCCGGCAGATTTTGTCCTCTGGAAAGCAGCGAAACAAGGAGAACCGGCCTGGAAGAGCCCTTGGGGGATGGGCCGACCGGGGTGGCACATCGAGTGCTCGGCCATGTCCTTAAAATATCTCGGTGAACAGATCGATATCCACGGTGGAGGACAGGATCTAATCTTTCCGCATCACGAGAACGAACTGGCTCAAACAGAGTCGTATACCGGGGTGGTTCCCTTCGTAGGTTACTGGGTTCACAATGCCCTCCTGCGCTTGGGCGAAGAGAAAATGTCTAAATCGCTGGGCAATCTGGTAACCGTAAAAGAGTCTCTACAGCGTTTCAGTCCTGATGCATTACGTCTTTTCGTTCTTTCCTCGCATTACCGAAGCCCTATCGTTTATAGCGATGAGGCGGTGATCGCCGCTGAGCGGGGGATTGAACGGTTGCGTGCCGTGGTCAGAGATATGGCGGCTTCGCCAAGCGACCTTAGCCCTTCGCCTGTAACAGTAATAGCCCAAGAGACCCGACAGCGTTTTGTAGCCGCCATGGACGATGATTTTAATACAGCCGCGGCTATCGGACATCTCTTCGATCTGGCAAGGGAGATCAACCGGGCTGCGGAACAGGGAGCTCCGAAGGAATCCTTAGCGGAAGCTCAATCAACTTTACGAGAACTCGCCTCTGTCTTAGGGCTGACCCTGACAGAACCGACCAGCGCTAGGGATTTGGCTGCTAAGCCATTGATCGAGCTATTGATTGCGGTGCGAGCCGATTTGAGATCGGCCAAGCAGTGGGCTTCAGCAGATAAAATACGGAGTCAATTGGCGGAACTGGGCATCCAGCTTGAAGATCGGCCCGATGGGACGACCTGGCACAGGCTGAGATAGGTCTCGTTCGTATGGACATTATCTGGGGTAGGAACTCCGTCTACGAGGTCTTACGGGGTAGACGGACGGTAAAAATGGTCTATCTGTTGGCCAAGGCGAAGCCGACGGCCGCTGTGGCCCGAATCGTAGACCTTGCTCAGCAGCGTGGTATCCCCCTCCAGGTAGTGGATGGACAGGCCCTACATAGAATCACTGGACTTCACGATCACCAAGGTGTGGCTGTAGAGGTATCAGCATATAGCTATGCTGATGTTGACACCATCCTCGCCGAGGCTCAAAAACGTGCTGAGATGCCGCTGCTCTTAATCCTCGATAGCCTCCAGGACCCTCAGAATTTTGGTTCATTGCTGCGTACAGCTGAGGCCGTGGGGGCACACGGGGTAATCATTCCCAAACATCGTGCCGTTGAGGTTACGGCGGCTGTGGTGAGGTCATCTGCCGGAGCAGTGGAGCACGTACCAGTAGCGCGAGTTACTAATCTTACTCGCTGTCTACGATTCTTAAAGGCCCAGGGGATTTGGGTAATTGGCCTTGACTTAGCTGGTGAACGCAGTTACGACGAGGTCGATTTAACCTTACCATTGGCCCTGGTGGTTGGTGGAGAAGGGACAGGCATCAGCCGCCTGGTAAGGGAAAACTGTGACCTGTTGGTGAAAATACCGATGCGGGGGTTAGTAGGCTCGCTCAATGCGGCTGTGGCGGGGTCTCTAGTACTCTACCATGTCTGGCAACAGAGGAAGAGAGGAGAGGAGTCCTCAGGATGAGGCTACCGAATAAGATTTTCAACTGGCAACTTCGATCGGCCATTCCTGATGAGCAATGGAGGCGCAATCAGTATGCCATCGCCCTGGCCGTATTCATCAATTTCACCGGCTTTGATTTTGTGATACCTTTCCTGCCCTTGTATGTCCAAATGTTGGGGGTAACCGATGTCAGGGAGGTAGCCTTGTGGTCAGGGATACTTTTCGGTGTTAATCCCCTTCTGGCTTCACTTCTGGCCCCCTTTTGGGGTAGGATTGGTGATCTTTATGGGCGCAAGATGATGGTGCAGCGCTCACTTTTCAGTTTTGTCGTGTTCTTGTTCCTGATGGGCCTCGTCAACAATGTCTGGCAGCTGCTAATTTTACGCATGGCCATCGGCATCCTGGGTGGTGTTGGAGCAATGTCTATGGCTCTGGTGACGACCTCCTGCCCCCGGGACAAGGTCAGCGAATCGGTCGGGATGGTACAGGCCGCCCAGGTGTCATCCTTGGCCATAGGTCCACTGGTTGGTGGCATGCTTGCTGACCTTCTCGGCTTACGACATACCTTCTTCATCGGTGCCAGCATGTGTCTGCTAGCCGCTATCATCGTCACTGCCCTGTATCAGGAGAGAGGCCCTTGTTTAGCCGTGGCCGACGAACACAACCCTCAATTATCCTGGCGCGATATGCTGCGATTGCCTGGATTCACCACCTTGGTTTTGCTACTGTTTTTGGCCTCCTTCGTCGACAAGAGCTTCTCACCCATCCTGCCACTGTACGTGGCTATGCTGGGTACGCCTGATTATGCGGTTGCCTCGATAGCCGGATTAATCATCTCCTTAGGGGCAGTAGCGACCGCCCTATCGGCCGCCTTTATGGGTCGGTTGGCCACCCGTACCTTCCCGGGATATCTTCTCCCACTCGCCATTGGCGGGGGAGCTCTCCTCGTCCTGCCTATTGCCTTTGTTCAGACGCCATGGCAGCTGTTGGCTGCCAGAGTATCGCTTGGCTTAGCCGCCGGAGGCGTCTTAACCCTCATCTATTCGCTGGGAGGCTCGATCATTCCGCTCCATTGCCGGGGGATCGGCTTTGGCTTATTGGGCAGCGCCGTGATGTTAGGTAATGCCCTGAGTCCAATGGTAAGCGGTTCGTTGGCCAGCTTCAACCTACGAAGCGTCTTCGTCGTCGATTCTGTACTCTATTTGCTATGTCTTGGCTGGCTATTGACCGTCGGCTCACAGGTGAGAAGGGGATTGGCTAAGAGTCGTTAAATTTGACATTTGCAAATATTATGCCGTATAATAACGGTGGTGCCCTTGACCTGGGCGCTTTTTTACGTATAATTATCGTCTTAGGCCGACGTAGCTCAATTGGCAGAGCAGCGGTTTTGTAAACCGCCGGTTGCGGGTTCGAGTCCCATCGTCGGCTCCACCCAATAGGGGAGGGCTATCGCCAAAAGGCACAGAGTTGTTACCTGAAATGGCTAGTCAGTTTGAGCCTGGCTTCCCCTATCAGGTCAAGCTGGCATTGGGTGGGAAACAATAAACCCTGAGGGAGAATATTTTTTTCTATATAGTTAGCCGGTAGCCGACAGGGGACGCCCACGTAGCTCAGTAGGTAGAGCACATTCTTGGTAAGAATGAGGTCACCGGTTCAATCCCGGTCGTGGGCTCCAGGGAGAATAGTGCAGTGTTTTATTCAAGTGAACTTTAAGGAGGAAGAGGGATAAATGGCCAAGAAGAGATTTGAGCGAACCAAGCCCCACCTGAATGTGGGCACCATCGGACACGTGGACCACGGCAAGACCACCCTCACCTCAGCCATCACTAAAGTGCTGGCCATGAAGGGAGAGGCCGAGTTTCGTTCCTTCGACAGCATCGATAACGCCCCGGAGGAGAAGGCCAGGGGGATCACCATCGCCATCGCCCACGTGGAGTACGAGACGAATAAGCGCCACTACGCCCACGTCGACTGCCCAGGACACGCCGACTACATCAAGAATATGATCACCGGGGCCGCCCAGATGGACGGGGCCATCTTGGTCGTCTCCGCCCCCGATGGACCTATGCCCCAAACACGAGAGCATATCCTCCTCGCTAGACAGGTCGAGGTCCCCAGTATGGTCGTCTTCCTCAATAAGGTGGACGCTATGGACGACCCAGAACTCCTGGAACTGGTGGAGATGGAACTGCGTGAACTGCTCTCTAAGTACGGCTTCCCCGGAGAGGAGCTACCTATCATCCGCGGCAGCGCCCTCAAAGCCCTCGAATCACCCGCCACCAACCCAGACGCCCCAGAGTACCAGTGCATCTGGCAACTCCTCGAGGCCGTCGATAACTACATCCCCACCCCAGAAAGGGCCATCGATAAGCCCTTCTTGATGCCCATCGAGGACGTCTTCGGCATCAAGGGGAGAGGAACGGTGGTCACCGGCCGGGCGGAGCGCGGACGCATAAAGGTGGGCGACGAGGTGGAAATAGTCGGCTTCGCCCCAGAGTCACGTAAGGTGGTGGTGACCGGGGTGGAGATGTTCCATAAGACCCTCGATGAGGGACAGGCCGGGGACAACATCGGCTGCCTCCTGCGAGGCGTGGAGCGCGATGAGGTGGAGCGAGGACAGGTGCTGGCCAAGCCAGGCTCCATCCACCCCCATACCCACTTCGCCGCCGAGGTCTACGTCCTCACCAAGGAGGAGGGGGGACGACATACCCCCTTCTTCAGCGGCTACCGCCCCCAGTTCTACCTGCGGACAACGGATGTGACCGGGGAAGCCCGCCTACCCGAGGGGGTGGAGATGGTCATGCCAGGGGATAACATCCGCATGGAAATCGAATTGATCCAGCCAGTAGCCCTCGAGGAAGGACTGCGCTTCGCTATCCGAGAGGGAGGACATACCGTCGGCGCCGGCGTCATCACTAAGACCTTGGAGTAGTTTATGGCAAGGCAACGTATTAGAATCAAGCTTAAGGCTTATGACCACAGGTTGCTTGATCAATCAGCAAAACAAATCGTCGAAACAGCCGAAAGGATGGGGGCTCATGTCGCCGGGCCTGTCCCCCTTCCAACGAGGATCGAGAAGATATGCGTTATCCGCTCTCCGCATATTGATAAGGATTCCCGAGAACAGTTCGAGATAAGAACCCATAAACGCCTGATTGATATTTGGGAACCAACCTCAAAGACGGTGAACGCTCTTATGAGCCTTAACCTGCCAGCAGGGGTTGATATCGAAATCAAGCTATAGGAGGCTGGAACCAAGGGATGGCATCATAGGAATGCATTTCCTTGGCTATAACTATGGTCGAAGGCATTTTAGGACGCAAGGTTGGAATGACCCGTATCTCCGATCCAACGGGGATCGTTATGCCGGTAACTGTGATCGAAGCCGGGCCGTGCTATGTAACACAGATCAAAACCGTTGCGAAGGATGGCTATGAAGCCGTTCAGCTCGGCTTTGCAGCAGCCAAGAGGCTAAATAAACCCGAGAGAGGACATCTGAAGAAGTTGCTTGTGTTGCGCCACCTACGGGAGATAAAGGCCAAAGACATAGAGCCTTTACAGATCGGGCAGAAGATCGACGTCGGTATCTTCAAAGCAGGTGAGTTAGTAGATATTACCGGGATCTCCAAAGGCAAGGGCTTTGCCGGTGTTGTCAAACGACATCATTTCGCCGGTGGCCCTAAAACACATGGGCAATCGGACCGTCATCGAGCCCCTGGTTCCATAGGAGCGACTACTACACCGGGTCGTGTTCTCAAGGGAACCAGAATGGCTGGGCGAATGGGCCACAGACGGGTGACTGTTCAGAACCTACAAGTAGTACAAGCCGACCCTGAAAGAAATCTGCTATTAGTCAAGGGAGCTGTACCAGGAGCGAGGAATAGCCTCCTCTTAGTCAAGAGGGCAAGAAAAATGAGGGTGGCGGCTGGACCGCAAAAATAGTCAAAACGGTGATCTAACTGCAAAGACAGGAGTATAACAAGGTGGAAGTCCCCATATACAATAAAGACGCTCAGGTTGTTGGTACAATCGACCTTGACGATGATATCTTCAACAGGTCCATCAACGAACCATCTCTACATCAGGCTGTTGTTCGACAGCTCAGCAATGCCCGTGTGGGCACGGCGTCGACAAAGACGAGAGGCGAGGTCTCTGGCAGTGGGGCCAAGGCTTGGCGACAAAAAGGTACCGGACGGGCCAGACAAGGTTCTCGCAAGGCACCTCATTGGAAAGGAGGTGGCGTTGCCTTTGGGCCACACCCTCGCAGCTATAAACAGGATATGCCCCAAAAGGCCCGGCGTTTAGCGATTAAGTCCGCTCTCTCGGCTAAGGTAGCTAACCAACGGCTAATTATTTTGGAACAGCTGGAGATGGAGCAGCCCAGGACCAAGGAGATGCTGGAGATATTAAGAAAGATGTCGATTACCTCATCAGCCCTGCTCGTCCTGCCTAAACCTGACTCAAGTGTAGAGCTGGCCACACGCAACATCCCAAATGTGAAAACTATTACTGCCCAAAGCCTAAGCGTAGTTGACATATTGCGCTATAATTACCTTCTAATGCCGGTAGAATCTGTGCGCCAAGTGGAGGCGACTCTTGGTTAAGCAAGCCATCACCAAAACAGAAGGGGGCCATCCCGAATGAATGTTTACGAAATTATAAGACGTCCCATAATCAGCGAGAAGAGTATGCTCCTGAGTGGACAGAATAAATATACCTTTGAAGTGGCCAGGGAGGCCAACAAGATAGGGATTAAGAAAGCGGTAGAGCAAATCTTCAAGGTTAATGTTGTCGCCGTAAACATAATCAAGGTACCGGGCAAACCACAGCGAGTGGGAAGACACCACGTGGTGACATCACCATGGAAAAAGGCTATCGTCACGCTAAAAGAAGGACAAAGGATTGAGATATTTGAAGGTCGTTAAATGGAGAAGGGGGGAGGCCTTAGCGCATGCCAATAAAAGAGTATAAGCCGACATCCCCCGGGCGAAGAGGGATGGTCCCTTCGACATTCGAAGAGATCACCAAGACAGAACCAGAGCGTTCTCTGCTAGCGCCTTTACGTAGGAAGGCAGGACGTAATGCGCATGGACGCATTACCATTCGCCATCGTGGTGGTGGTCACAAGCGACTATATCGGATAATTGACTTCAAACGTGATAAGCTCGATATACCGGCTAAAGTGGCTGCTATCGAATATGATCCAAACCGGTCGGCCCGTATTGCCTTGTTACACTACGCCGATGGGGAGAAGAGGTATATCTTGTGCCCTTTGGGGCTCAAAGTGGGTGACAAGATCCAATCAGGATCAAACGCCGAGGTACAAGTCGGCAACAGCTTGCCTTTGAGTCATATGCCCGTTGGCACGCTGATTCACAATATCGAGATTCAGCCCGGCCGAGGTGGGCAAATAGTGCGCAGCGCCGGAACAGCTGCCCAATTGGTGGCCAAAGAGGAAAATCGAGCTCTTATCCGCTTACCATCCGGTGAGCTGCGCTACGTGCATGCCCGTTGTATGGCTACTGTCGGGCAGGTTGGTAACGTGGAACATAAGAACATCAAGCTGGGCAAGGCTGGTCGGAACCGCTGGCTTGGGCATCGGCCAACTGTACGTGGTTCGGCTATGACTCCTCGTGATCATCCTCACGGGGGCGGAGAGGGCAAGGCTCCTATTGGGATGCCCTCCCCCAAAACACCTTGGGGTAAACCAGCTAGGGGAGTTAAGACCCGGCGCCGTCAGGTCTCAAATAAGATGATTGTGATGCGAAGGAAGCAAAGTCAGAAATAGCTGGTTAAGGAGGATGACCATTGTCCAGATCACTAAAAAAGGGACCGTACGTTGATCCCAAGCTGTTGAAAAAGATAGAACTCCTCAATAAGAGCAGTGAGAGACGGGTAATTAAAACATGGTCTCGCGACTCGACCATTTTCCCGCAAATGGTCGGCCATACGATCGCCGTACACGATGGGAGGCGCCACGTTCCCATCTATATCACCGAGAATATGGTCGGCCATAAGCTTGGTGAATTCGCCCCCACACGTCATTTCAGGGGACATAGTTCCAGGTCAGAAAGAGCCACAACGGTTAAGAAATAGGAACATCGGAGAGAAACGTGCAAGTAAGAGCTGTAGCCAAGTATGTACGTATGTCACCACGCAAAGTCCGTCTCGTGGTGGATGCCGTGCGTGGCAAATCAGTCAATGAGGCCTTAACCATCCTGCAATTCATTCCTAATGCAGCTGCTAAAGCTGTCGCTAAGGTGGTGAAGTCCGCCGCTGCTAACGCAGATAACAATTACAATCTGTCAATCGCTGATCTGTTCATTAGTCATATTACAGCTGACCCAGGGCCAACGCTGCCCAAGCGATTTCGGGCTGTATCCCGTGGACGAGCCCATCCTATTCGCCGACGCTCTAGCCATATCACCGTCATCGTTGAGGAAAAGGAGGAGTAATTGGGTCAAAAAGTCCATCCTACCGGATTTAGGCTCGGTATCACCAGGAGCTGGGACGCTAAGTGGTATGCCGAAAAAGGGTACAGAGAGCTGCTTCACGAGGACCTGAACATACGACGAATGATCAAACAGAGACTTGCCGATGCCGGTATATCACGGATCGAGATCGAACGATCCGGCAACCAGGTTACGGTCACCATTCATACGGCTAAGCCTGGTATCGTAATCGGCAGAAGCGGTACTAAGGTTGAAGACCTGCGACAGCATCTTGAAAGACTTACCAGCAAGAGGATTCGTGTTAACATCCAAGAGATTCGCCAGCCAGAACTGGACGCTTATCTCACGGCTAAGAGCATAGCTGAGCAGATCCAAAGAAGGGTTACCTACAAGCGGGCCATGAAGCAGGCTATAACCAGAGCGATGCAGCGTGGGGCTAAGGGCGTTAAGATTGTTGTTTCCGGACGTCTGGCTGGCGCTGAAATGTCCCGACGTGAACGAGAGGTAGAGGGAAAGGTTCCCCTACATACACTCCGTGCCAATATCGACTACGGGTTTGCCGAAGCCTTGACTACATTCGGACTTATCGGAGTAAAGGTCTGGATATACAAAGGGGATATTCTTCCAGAGAAGAAGGGGGAGGAGCCCAAACCAGCGCCCATAGTTAGTTAGCCCTGATTACTCACCAACAGAGTATTCAAAAGCAGCTCTGTAATAACAGCCGCCCCCAGGTAATCTTCCAAGGAGAGATCTTAGATGTTACAACCAAAAAGGATAAAATACCGTAAGGCCCAACGAGGTCGAATGAAGGGAAGGGCAAGCCGTGGTACTACCGTTGCCTTCGGAGATTTTGGTTTACAGGCCCTGGAGGCGAGCTGGATAGATAGTCGCCAAATCGAAGCCGCTCGTCGTGCCATTACCCACCACATCAAACGAGATGGCAAGGTTTGGATCCGCATCTTCCCGGATAAACCAGTAACAGCCAAACCCGCCGAGACTCGCATGGGTAGCGGTAAGGGCGCCCTCGATCACTGGGTCGCTGTAGTAAAACCGGGCAGGATACTTTTTGAAGTCAGTGGTGTAAAAGAGGAAGCCGCCAGAGAGGCCATGCGCTTAGCCGCGCATAAGCTGCCTATCAAGACAATGTTTGTGACCAAGGAAACGCTTCAGGCCACCACCGACTAAGAGGATGTCAAACTCTCCCAGTATGGCTTCCAAAATTGTTCTCTGTCCGCCGCTCAAAAATGACATATCGACGTCCATTTGCTATAATTTGGAAGCCAAAAATCTAGGGGTAAACGATGAAAGCAAAAGAGATTCGAGAACTTAGCCAGGCTGAGCTACGAATGAAATTGGATGAGGCCCATAAAGAGCTCTTCAATTTGCGCTTTCAGATGGCCACTCGGCAGAAAGCGAATTATGCCCGCCTGCCTGAGTTACGGAAGATTATCGCCAGAATAAAAACTATAATGCACGAACGGGAACGGCCATAAGCGCCATAGGAGGATACCAAGAGGAGATCCAGAGGGAACGTTTCTGGGAAGGTCTCCACACAGGGACTGGCAGCGTTCCCTGTTTCCTTGCTCTTTGAGAGCACGCCCATTCGGCCAGAACCAGGCGCAAAGGAGAACATAGTGGAAAAAAAGCGCAAAACAAGAATCGGTCGGGTCGTTAGTGACAAGATGCAAAAGACTGTCGTCGTCGCGGTCGAGGTGTTGAAACGACACCCGCTCTATCGTAAATCTGTGCGCCATACAGTCAAATACAAGGCCCATGATGAGCATAACACAAGCAAGATTGGCGATCTTGTACGAATCATCGAAACTCGCCCCTTGAGCAAAGAAAAATGCTGGGCTGTCGCAGAAATTTTGAAGCATGGCGAGGACATAAGCCTGGCCGAGAAGGAGGCCAGCAATGATACAGCCATTGAGTAGATTAAAGGTGGCTGACAACACCGGGGCACGCGAGCTCATGTGTATCAGAGTCTTAGGTGGCTCCAATAAAAAGTATGCAGAGATTGGAGATGTTATCGTTGCCTCCGTAAAGCAGGCTGTGCCGGGCGGGTCGGTTAAGAAGGGGACTGTTGTCCAGGCTGTCGTAGTACGTACAGCTAAAGAATATGGCCGACCGGATGGATCTTATATCAAGTTTGACGAAAACGCGGCCGTGATCCTGAGCGATAAGAACAACCCGAAGGGAACGCGTATCTTCGGTCCAGTGGCGCGTGAGCTGCGTGATAAGAACTTTATGAAGATCGTATCCTTGGCCCCCGAAGTGCTTTAGGTAGGAAAGAGGGGAGATCAGAGACTGATGAAGGTTAAGAAGGACGATACCGTCTTAGTGTTAAGCGGTCGAGATAAAGGTAAAAGGGGTAAGGTCCATCGCGTCCTGCCAAAGGAAAATAAAGTACTAGTCTCTGGCATAAATATCATAAAAAAACACACTAAACCGAGAGGAACGGCTCGCCAGGCCGGTATCATCGAACGGGAAGCACCAATCCACATCTCCAATGTAGCCGTCGTCTGCGACAAGTGTAACCGTGCTACCAGAGTTGGTTATCGCTTCCTAAGTGATGGTAAAAAGGTTCGCTTCTGCAAGTCTTGCAGCGAGATCATCAGTTAAATTGAAAATAAGAGGGCGCTGACCCAAGTCAAATTTTTCCCGGAGGCCGGTCAGCGGAAGACCATCCCAAGGAGTCAACCATTGTCACCAAGACTAAAAGAACACCATAAGACGGTAGTCATACCCACGCTGATGCGTGAACTCAACTACAGAAATATAATGGAGGTTCCCCGTCTCCGAAAGATCATTATAAATATCGGGGTCGGCGAAGCTACACAGAACGCCAAGGCTATGGATGCTGCCGTGCATGATCTGAGCACTATTACCGGGCAGCGCCCAGTCATTACGAGAGCCAAAAAATCAATCGCCGCTTTCAAGGTGCGTGCCGGTATGCCGATTGGAGTAATGGTAACCCTACGTGGCGACCGTATGTATGAGTTCCTGGACAAGCTGATCAATGTGGCCTTGCCACGACAACGCGACTTCCGCGGCATATCAAGCAATTCCTTCGATGGACACGGCAATTATACTCTTGGATTGAAGGAGCAATTGGCATTCCCCGAGATCGAATACGATAAAATCGATAAGATGCGCGGTATGGAGATCAGCGTCGTCACCACGGCCAAAACCGACGAGGAGGGACGTCGACTATTACAATTGATGGGTATGCCATTCCAAAATTAGTCAAAAGAGGGTAGAAGTGGCCAAGAAGTCGATGATAGTCAAATCTAAGCGCCCCAGGCACTTCAAGGTACAACAGCACAATCGCTGCTATCTATGTGGTAGGCCACGTGCCTACATACGCAAATTTGGCCTCTGCCGTATTTGCTTTCGCCAAAAAGCCCTCGCTGGGGAAATACCGGGGGTCATCAAGTCTAGCTGGTAAGAAATGATCGAATCGGGGTTGCCGAGGAGGACGTTGAGTGTGAATATAACTGACCCAATAGCGGATATGCTCACGCGTATCCGCAACGCCATAATGGCCAAACACGAAGAAGTATTAATACCCGCCTCACATCTTAAAATTTCTATCGCCAAAATCCTTAAAGAAGAGGGGTTCATTAAGGACTACGAGGTGTTTAGGGATAACCCACAGGGCACGTTGCGTATTTGGCTTAGCTATACAGGCCGTAAGCAGCCACTGATCAGTGAGATTAAGCGTGTCAGCAAGCCTGGGCTGCGCGTGTACGCAAAAAGCAGTGAAATGCCCCGCATCAAGAGTGGACGAGGCATCGCCATCGTCTCTACCCCAAAGGGAGTAATGACAGCCCAGGAAGCGCGTCGACAGAATGTTGGTGGCGAGGTACTCTGCTACATTTGGTAAACGCCAGGAGGTTCCATTTGTGTCACGAATAGGACGAATGCCCATCGAAATATCAGATGGCGTTCAGGTTCATATTGACGGCAATGAGGTAACTGTAAAAGGGCCTAAGGGAGAGCTAACCAGGAGATTCAGTCCTGAAATCATTATCGAGATCCACGATAGGCAAATAACCGTGCGCAGATCATCTGATGATCAGATGCGCCGTGCATTACATGGGCTATCGCGTAGCCTTCTGGCTAACATGGTCACGGGAGTGGCGCAGGGCTTCCAAAAGGCCCTGGAAATCTATGGGATCGGCTACCGCGCCCAGAAACAAGGGGATAAGCTCATTTTGCAGCTGGGGTTCTCTCACCCGGTAGAGATCACCCCGCCGGATGGGATCGAGATTACGGATTTAGAGACCTTCACCCCAACATCTACTAATGATTGGCTCTCTAGCCGTTTCGTTATCAGAGGGATAGATAAAGAGAAGGTTGGCGATCTGGCAGCTAAGATTCGAGCTATCAGGAAGTCCGAGCCATATAAAGGTAAGGGCATTAGATACGCTGGTGAGCGAGTGCGCCGTAAGGCTGGTAAGTCCGCTAAAGCCACCAGCAAAAAGTAGTCATGCTGCTAAGAGAAGTGAGGATCAGCATCGATGAGTAAGGAGACAAACCCTAGAACTGCCCGAATAAGGAGACACCGAAGGGTGCGAAAAAAAGTGGCTGGTACAATGGCGCGACCACGCCTGGCCGTTTTCCGTAGCCTGAAGCACATCTATGCCCAATTGATCAACGATGATCACGGCCATACGTTTGCCGCTGCTTCGACCCTGGAATCGAAGATACGACAGCAGCAGGACGGTTTAAGTAAGACCGATCAGGCCAGATTAGTCGGAGAGTTACTGGCCAAGCGAGCACTAGAACATGGCGTTAAGCGTGTCGTTTTTGATAGGGGTGGCTTCCGCTACCATGGCCGTCTAAAGGCCCTGGCCGACGCGGCACGTGCCGCTGGGCTAGAGTTCTGATCTGTGGTAACGCTATCGGATCCAGCGAATGCTTACCATCCGATTTTTTGAGTGGGGGGATTAATGCCGAAGATAGACCCATCTAAATTGAACTTAGAAGATCGTGTCATCCGTATTAATCGCGTGGCTAAGGTCGTAAAAGGCGGACGACGCTTCAGATTTAGTACCGTTGTTGTTGTCGGGGATGGCTGCGGTCACGTTGGTGTTGGACTTGGCAAAGCAAGAGAAGTGCCTGAGGCGATCCGCAAGGGTGCTGAAGAGGCGCGAAAGTGCCTTATCGCGGTACCACTCGTTGGAACAACAATCCCCCACGAGGTCGTCTCCTCCTTTGGGGCTGCCATAGTATTACTCAAGCCAGCAGCCACCGGTACAGGTGTCATCGCTGGCGGAGCGGTGCGCGCCATCGTTGAATCCGCCGGCATAAAGGACATCTTAACTAAATCACTCGGCAGCCCAAACGCAGTTAACGTCGCCCAAGCAACCCTCCTGGGACTACGACAACTGCGTAATCCCAAGGAGGAAATAAGGCGACGAGGAAGGCCGAGTATCGATGAGCAAGGTACATTCACTGTCTCTTCCGGCGGTACCCTTACCAGTGAAACAGCGGCAACACAGCCATCGCCCCCAATTCCTCAAGACCCTGAGGCACAAACTCCAAGGACAACAGGCCCAACGAGGCACCCCAGTCCAAGGAAGAAAAAGCCATCCACAGCCACACAGAGAGGTTAAGGGTAATGACTAAGTTGTGCATCACCTGGACGAAAAGTGCTATTGGACATACCAGACGCCAGAAGGAAACGATTAAGTCCCTCGGGCTACGGCGACTTAATCAAACTATCAAACACCAAGATAGCCCCTCAGTCAGAGGGATGATCGAGACGGTTCGTCACTTGGTTAAGGTGGAGGAAGCAGAGGAGTAAGTTGATGAGACTTCACGATCTAAGGCCAGCAGCGGGGTCAAGGAAAAACCGGAAAAGAGTGGGGCGGGGACACGGTTCCGGCCGTGTAAAGACCGCTGGCCGCGGTACTAAAGGACAGAAAGCACGTTCTGGTGGGCAGATTCACCCTCACTTCGAGGGTGGACAAACACCACTGATGAAACGCTTGCCCCATAAACGTGGTTTCGTGAACAAATTCCGAACGGAATACTCCGTAGTCAACCTACGACAGCTAACTAAGTTTGACGCAGGAGAACGCATTGGACCAGAACAGATGGCTAGCAGGCGACTTATTGCTTCTTCCTCACGCTTGGTGAAGGTACTTGGTCACGGTGACCTCCAGCAGCCCCTTACCATCATGGCCCATAAATTTTCCCGCAGTGCTAAGGAGAAGATCGAAGCCGCTGGAGGAACAGCGATAGAGATCGCTGCTAAGGGAAGGGGAATAATCAAATCCAAGGCCAACGCTATAGGCACGGCTGAGGATACCAACACTCGTCGGGAGACGTAAAGCTATGTTACAGGCCATGCTGAATGCTTTTAAATTGCCGGACTTGCGGCGAAAGATCATTTTCACTATCGGTATGCTTATCCTCTTCCGCTTGATCGCCCATATTCCGGTGCCCGGGGTAGATTTCCAGAAATTACAGCAGCTATTCCAAACAAATCAGCTTATGGGTATGCTCGACCTATTCTCAGGTGGGGCGATGACCACGTTCTCTGTAGCTGCTATGGGTGTTTACCCCTACATTACCAGCTCGATCATCATGCAGCTGCTCCATCCCATTATTCCCCATCTACAGGAATTGGGCAAGGAAGGCGAAGCCGGGAGAAAAAGGATCAACCAATATACCCACTGGCTCACCGTTCCCCTCGCCGCCCTACAGGCTTATGCAACAGCGACACTCCTGCATAGCCAAGGCATTATCACCAATTTTGGCCTCTCAGGGGAGACGCTCCTACCCACTAGCGCAATGATTATGTCTATGACCGCGGGAACGATCCTGCTGGTGTGGTTAGGTGAGCTGATCAGTGAGAATGGTATCGGCAATGGTGTATCGATCATTATCTTCGCCGGCATCGTCGCCAGATTGCCCCAAATGCTAGGGCAATCACTAATCAGCAGCGATTACATGGCGCTCGCCTTCTTTGCCCTTTTGGGGGTCATCACCGTTGGTGCTATCGTCGTGGTACAGGAGGCCCAGCGGCGTATCCCTGTCCACTATCCAAAGCGTATTCGTGGCACAAGAATGTATGGCGGGCAAAGCACATATATCCCATTGCGTGTAAATTCCGCCGGGATGATCCCATTAATATTCGCCATGTCGATTATGATATTTCCTGGGACGGTAGCGAGCTATTTTATGGCCTCCGAGGGAACGATAGGCTCAACAGCAAAGTGGGTGTTTGACACTTTTAATACCAGCGGGGTATTTTACTGGGGGCTATATTTCGTACTGGTAGTTGGATTTACATTCTTCTATACTCTAGTCATCTTTGAACAGCAAAACCTTGCCGATAACCTGCAAAAATATGGCGCCTTTGTTCAGGGTATCCGCCCAGGAAGGCCTACGGCGGAGTACTTGAGGCAGATACTTAACCGCATAACATGGTTAGGGGCCATCTTTCTCGGCATCATCGCTGTTCTTCCCTTTTTCGCCCGTGGTATCGGCACACAGCTAGTTCTCAGCAGCACAGGGTTATTGATTGTAGTCGGCGTCGTTTTAGATACCATGAGACAGCTCGAATCCCAGTTATTAATGCGACATTACGAAGGGTTCATTAGGTAGAGGCAAAATGTACATCATCTTACTCGGCGCTCCAGGGGCTGGCAAAGGCACACAAGCAAAGATGTTAGCTACTCAGTTGCAGGCACCTCATATCTCCTCAGGAGACCTGTTCCGTGCAGCACTTAGACACGGCACAAAGCTTGGCCAGCTGGCTAAATCATATATGGAGCGTGGTTTATTAGTTCCAGACGAGATTACGATCGACCTTATTCGCGAGAGGCTCGCCAAGCCAGACTGTGGCCGGGGAGCGATATTGGACGGTTTTCCCCGCACCATTAACCAGGCCAAGGCTCTTGACGCAGCTCTGCACGAAATAGGAAAATCAATAACGAGGGTACTCTACATTGATGTCTCAGAGGATAAGCTGGTCGAGCGACTGTCAGGCCGATGGTTATGTCGGAACTGCGAAGCAGACTATAATGATAGAAAGCACCCAACACGACAGCCGAAGGTATGTCCACAATGTGGAGGAGAGCTATATCAGCGCCCTGATGACAAGGAAGAGACCGTCCGTACAAGATTGGGGGTATATTTTACGGAGACAGCACCCCTAATCAAATATTACGAGGAAGGCGGATTGCTTATCAGGATAAACGGCGAGCAGTCAGTTGAGAATGTCCAGCGAGATATTCTGGCAGCCCTCCAGCTGCAGTTTGTATAGTATATGGCTGCAATCATCAAATCAGGCGAAGAGTTAGCGCTTATGCGCCAGGCCGGGAGAATTGTGGCCATAACTTTAGCACTTTTGCAAGAGAAGATCAGGCCAGGGATCAGCACCGCTGAGCTCGATGCTATCGTGAACAAGTCATTTCGGAAACAAGGCGCTATCCCCTCATTTAAGGGATACAATGGTTTCCCTGCCTCGCTCTGCGTCTCCATCAACGAGGAGGTAGTTCATGGCCCACCATCGCGGCGCCGTGTCCTGCGCGAAGGGGATATAGTTGGTCTGGATCTGGGGGCCATTTATAATGGATTACACGCTGATGCAGCTATCACCGTTCCCGTTGGCCAGGTCAGCGAAGAAGCCAAGTTGCTTTTGGAAACCACGGAAAAAGCCCTCTATATGGGCATAGCACAGGCGATAGCCGGTAAACGCCTCAGTGACATTTCTTGGGCTATCCAGTCCTACGTGGAATCGCACGGTTTCTCCGTAGTACGCCAATATGTCGGTCACGGCATTGGGCGCAGCATGCACGAGGAACCTCAGATTCCCAATTTTGGGCCTCCCAATCACGGCCCAGTCTTACGGCCAGGCATGACGCTAGCTATCGAGCCGATGGTCAACGCCGGGAGATATGAAACAATGGTTCTTGACGATAAATGGACGGTGATAACCCAGGATCGGAGCTTGTCAGCTCATTTCGAACACACCATAGCTGTCACTGATGGCGAGCCACAAATTTTGACGCGCCCGTGAGATAGAGGGCAGGAGTTTGTATGCCGAAAAAGGACGCCATTGAGGTGGAGGGCAAAGTTCTCGAGGCGCTACCTAATGCTATGTTCCGGGTCGAGCTGGCTAGCGGACATAGGGTACTTGCTCATATCTCTGGCAAGCTTCGCCTAAACTTCATTAAGATAGTCGCTGGAGATCGTGTTCTTGTCGAGTTATCACCGTATGATCTGACCCGTGGACGAATCACCTATCGTCTTAAGTGAATTGACAAAATACATCCATTTTATGTAAAATATCCCAGAATTCCGTCAGTAAACAAGGAACAAATGAAAGTACAAGCATCAGTTAAGCCACGTTGTGAAAAATGTAAGATTGTGCGCCGCAAAGGGACTGTGGTGATCATCTGTTCAAATCCCAAACACAAGCAGAAACAAGGATAGTGATAGACTCAATTGTTCACCACAGCACATCTACTGATGGACAATCGAATGTATTAGGGGTTTATTACTTTCTATGAGAGAGGGAAGGAATGGCTAGAATCGCTGGGGTTGACATCCCTAGGGATAAGCGAGTAGAAATTGCTTTGCACTATATCTACGGTATAGGGCCAACATTGAGCAAACAAATCCTGGAGCGCACGCAGGTAAATCCAGATACACGAGTAAAGGACCTAACGGAGGAAGAGATAGGACGTATTCGCGATCTTATTGACCGTGAGTATAAAGTCGAGGGCGATTTACGGCGTGAGGTCAACCTCAACATCAAGCGCTTAATGGAGATAGGTTGCTACCGCGGGATCCGCCACCGCAGGGGACTACCCGTTCGTGGACAGCGGACCCGTACCAACGCCCGTACTAGGCGCGGACCAAGGAAGACTGTAGCCGGGCGGCGCAAGGCCACCGCAAAGAAATAAATCCAACACTCAGCGATCGATGCTCAAGAGCCCCGTCTGGGCTCTCTTAGTAATTCCAGAGATTATTCTATATAAACCCGCTGAATCAAAAACAGGCTTTAAAGAATTCTTGATAATTCCCTTTCGGGGATAGGATGCGAGA
This sequence comes from Chloroflexota bacterium, assembly GCA_023475225.1. Taxonomy (NCBI): domain Bacteria; kingdom Bacillati; phylum Chloroflexota; species Chloroflexota bacterium. The sequence goes on along the minus strand of JAMCVK010000024.1, from coordinate 33,123 downwards.
GGAGTTGGAATGGCTGAGCGAAGAAAAGGGGCACGGCCACGACGCCGTGTGCGGAAACAGATACCTGTCGGCCGAGCATACATCCAATCTACCTTCAATAACACTATTGTTACCATCACCGATCCTAACGGAAACGTTATCACCTGGAGCAGCAGTGGAGGAGCGGGCTTTAAGGGTTCCCGCAAGAGTACCCCCTACGCTGCCGGCGTGGCTGCAGAGAAGGCCGCTAGACAGGCAATGGAACACGGGATGCGGCAAGTCGACGTTTTCGTCAAGGGTCCCGGCTCTGGACGTGAAGCAGCCATCCGCTCGTTGCAAGCCGCCGGCTTAGCCGTCACTGCTATCACGGACGTCACGCCTATACCTCACAACGGTTGTCGTCCACCAAAAAGACGGAGAGTATAAGAACAGTTCGGAGCATAACCAGGAGGGCTAGAGGTAAGCTCAAGATAGAAAGCATTATTGCATCCCTCTTGGACTGTAACGCGAGGAGGCATAATGAGTAGATATACCGGTCCGGCATGTAAAATTTGCCGAAGAGCAGGCACTAAGTTGCTGCTTAAAGGAAATCGTTGTTTTACGCCGAAATGCGCTGTGGAGCCGAATAAGCGTCCCTATCCACCAGGGCGACAAGTTCAACGCCGGCATAAGGTTTCCGAATACGGCCTACAACTACAAGAGAAACAGAAGGTTAAATATATATATGGTGTCCTAGAGCGACAGTTCCGCAAGCACCTTGACGCTGCTAAAAGGCGGCCAGGTGCTGCCGGAGAAAATCTATTGCAATTATTAGAATCCAGATTGGATAACGTCATCTTTAGGCTTGGCTTTGCCGAATCTCGGCGCCAGGCTCGTCAACTAATTAGACATGGACACTTTTCCGTCAATGGTAAGAAAACCGATATCCCCTCTTACATCGTCAAACCGGGAGACGTCATCGCTATCCGAGAAAACAGCCGAGAAACGGAGTATTTTAAAGCTCTACAGCAAGAGATCCCACATAAATCCGCACCTACCTGGCTAAGCCTTGATCCAATTACGTTATCTGGACGAGTGCTATCTGCCCCAACGCGTTCGGACATCGATGCCAGCATTCAAGAGCACTTAATTATTGAGTACTACTCGCGGTAGACGGTTAAAGGGATATGGTGGGTCAGACGACCCCACCCGACCTTTCTGTCACCGCCTAAGGAGGCTGACTCTAGTTGATTGACATAGTTTTGCCTAAGACACAGGTTGTAACTACTTCAGAGAACTACGGCTGCTACCAGATCGAACCCCTTGAGCCAGGCTTTGGCATAACCATCGGTAATGCGATGCGCCGTGTCTTGCTCTCAGCGCTTCCTGGCGCTGCCATAACTTCGCTAAAGATAGATAACGTGTATCATGAGTTCTCTGGTATACCTCACGTGAGTGAAGATGTAATCGAGATTATAATGAATATTAAGCAGCTGCGATTGCGCTGCTTTTCGGATCATCCGGTACAATTGTTCCTCGAAGCCACCGGCGCTGGAAAGGTCACCGCAGCTGACCTGATCTGCCCGCCTGAGGTAGAAATCGTCAATCCCGAGTTACACATTGCCACGCTCGACTCAGACGAGGCTAGGCTGCACATGGAGCTCACAGCCGAGCGGGGAAGGGGATATGTCCCAGCCGATGACCGTTCTGGATCAGAAATCGGAGTCATACCAGTCGACGCTATCTATACCCCTGTTAAAAAAGCAAACTTTAAAGTCGAACGTAGACGTGTCGGTCAAATAACGGATTATGACCGCCTGATACTGGAAGTCTGGACAGACGGAACCATCGCGCCAGATGAAGCGATTGCTCAGGCAGCCCAAATCCTTATAAAGAACCTAACTGTGCTTGAGGAGCTTGGTGCTAAACCGATAACGCGTCTCGAAAAGCCCCTTCTGAGACCTGCAAGTATCCCTCCTAAAGTCTATGACATACCCATCGAAGACTTGGATCTCAGCATACGGGCTCATAATTGCCTAAAGCGGGCGGGGATCACCAAGGTCGGCCAGGTTCTAGAAATGACCAAGGAAGACCTGTTGCATGTGCGAAACTTTGGTCACAAGTCCTATGAGGAGTTGCGTGACCGATTAGCGGTCAGAGGACTCTTAGACGGCTCACGCTTGGCCGCGAGCGCCTTGGCCGAGGTTCCAAAAGAAGAAATGGCTGAAGAAGAGGCCGTGCCCCCGACGACTACACAAGAAGAAGCCATCATAGCTCCAGAAGAAATCCCTGAAGCTGTTGCTATGACAGAGGAATATGTTCCCGAAGCGGAAGAGGAGGAATACCCGCTAGTTTACGAAGAGGAGGAAGAGGAGGGGAAGCATAGGGGGCGTCGAGCCCGAAGGAAGGAGCTGCGAAAATGAGGCATAGAATTGCAGGCCGCAAGCTTAACCGACCAACAAGTCAGCGACTTGCTTTGTTACGAAACCTGGTAACAGACCTCTTCCGATACGAGCGAATCAGAACAACCGAAGCCAAGGCAGAAGAGGCTCGGCGTCAAGCTGAGAAAATGATTACCCTGGCTAAGAGAGGCGATCTACACGCCCGCCGCCAGGCCCTAGCCTATATCTATGACCCGAAAATCGTTGAAAAGCTCTTTGCGGTGATCGCACCCAAGTATGTTGAGAGGCAAGGGGGATACACACGCATCATTAAGTTGGGACCACGCCTAGGCGATGCAGCTCCAATGGCCCAAATCGAATTGGTCGAATAGGTTGAGAGAGTAGGGAGATTACGCAAAGTACAACCTGCAACCCTATATTATGAATAATGTGATGCTGGTTGTAGAATACGACGGTAGCGGCTATTGTGGGTTTCAGCTGCAACGAGGACTGCCAACAATACAGGGTGAACTGGAGCAAGCACTTTCACAGATAACCGGAGAGCGAATCCGCGTCATTGGAGCTGGACGCACAGATGCCGGTGTTCACGCCGCCGGCCAGGTAGTCAATTTCAAGACCGCCTCCAAACTGGAACCGGAAGTGTTTATCAGGGCTCTCAAGAGCCTTATTCCGCGGGATATAGTCGTTAAGGAGGCCAAACAGGTTCCGACAAACTTTCACGCCCGACACAGCGCACGCAATCGTGAGTATCGCTATGTGATCCTTAACCGTCCGTTCCCGTCGGCGCTAGTGAGACACCTCGTTTATCACTATCGCCATCCACTGAATGTCGAGGCGATGTGTAAGGCGTGCCAATTATTGGTAGGTACACACGACTTCGCCTCTTTCAGCAAAGGTACCAATGCGGTCAATACGGTACGCCAAGTTCAGCGTGCTGATTGCAAAAAAGACGGCGATAAGATATATATAGACCTGGAAGCTAACGCCTTTTTGCCACATATGGTAAGGAATATCGTTGGCACTCTGCTCTGGGTGGGTGGGGGCAAATTGGACATAGCCGGCTTCGAAAATATTCTACTTGCCCGCGATAGGACCCTAGCTGGACCGACCGCTCCTGCCCATGGATTATGCCTGATCAGAGTGAATTACTAGAGTTCTAGAATTGTAAAAGCAACAAAAGGGGAGTCCCGAATGAAAACACATGCGGTAAAGGCTTCAGAAATTAAGCGTCAGTGGTATGTCATCGATGCAACCGGTCAAACGCTCGGGCGTCTGGCCACTAGGATCGCTCAGATATTGAAGGGAAAACATAAGCCCATCTACAGCTCGCATCTGGATGCCGGTGATTATGTGATCGTGATCAACGCCAGTAAGATCAAAACTACCGGAAAGAAACTCACCCAAAAAATATATTATCGTCACTCCGGCTATCCCGGAGGATTAAAAAGCGAAAGCTTGGGCAGCCTCCTGACACGGAAACCAAGACGTGTAATAGAGATGGCTGTGCGAGGTATGCTTCCTCATAATACCTTGGGTAGGGCCATGTTCAAGAAACTAAAGGTTTATGAGGGTAACTCGCATCCGCATCAGTCCCAGATGCCCAAGGAGTTAAAAATGGAAGCTGATGGAAAGATACGAATAACAGAGGAGCTAAAACTATAATATGAATGATAAAGTGGATGATAAAGCCTACCATTACGGTACAGGACGACGTAAAACAGCCATAGCTCGCGTTAGACTGTATCCAGGAGACGGCCAAATTACAATTAACGACAAGCCGCTGGAGGGGGTTTTCCCTCGCAAGGCCTGGCAAGTGCTGATTCAGCAGCCACTGCATTTAACGGATATGGCCGACAAGATCAACGTCATAGCCAAGGTCGCCGGGGGAGGATGCTCTGGACAAGCAGAGGCCATTAGGCACGGTATAGCCCGTGCTCTGACTCAGTTGAACGATAGTTTGCGCCCTCTCCTACGCCAGGCTGGACTATTAACACGCGACCCCCGAGCGAAAGAGCGGAAAAAATACGGTCTAAAACGGGCCCGAAAGGCACCGCAATACACGAAACGTTAAAGCACCCAATCCTCAAACTACGCTCAAGTTTATTCGTGGCGGTGTGCTAAGGGTATTGTGAATCTTGCAGTGTTCAGCCGAACGTACGAGCCGCATCTTCTCCTTGTCACTCAGTCCGTCGGCGATCTTCATAGTAATATTTATCTGGCTAATCCTGGTTGGGGCCAACAATACTTCATCCTCTAAAGCCAGCTCCAACCCGCCGAGCTGGAATTCTTGGTTTCTGGCCAAACCCACGATGTTCGCCATCATGCACGCCCCCAGGGCCAAAAGCAACAATTCCGTGGGACGAAAGCCGGTGTTCTGACCCCCTCCATCCAAACCTTGATCGATGACCAAGGCATGCTCATTGGCCACGCCCAGGAACTGCATCCCCTCGATTTGACGCAAGGTTACGCGCATATTACCCTCCTGCTCTTCGATCAATCTCTCGACCACTGTATCAGAATATGTTTAATGGGGACCCCTGGCCAGGATTCTAGGGACTTCCCCCAACCCATTTTTTCCTCATAAGTCCCCCAAGATTGGGGTTCAGAGGCCGATAGTGCCGCTCAACACCCTCTATCAAGATGCGGTATGGATCAGATTAGCTGTAAAGGAGCGAAATTCAGCGAGAGCCGCTTTACACCTACATCGTGAAAAGCTACGGTCACCTCTTCGTCACCTCCGACTATGGTGCTGCTCACGACAACGCCCTCACCAAACTTCGCATGCTTCACCCTATCGCCGGACTTGAACCTAGGAGCTCCCTCATTTCGTGTCTCTGGTGCAACCACCCTCAACGCTTCCTCTGACTCATAGCCCAGACCCTTGTTCGCCGGCGCTGCCTCTTTTAGCAGGTGGGACGGAATATCGGCCAAAAATCGAGAGGGCGCATTACGCATTGGAGCACCATAGAGGGTACGTCGAAAGGCATAGACCAGATACAGACGCTGCATAGCCCGCGTCATGCCAACGTAGCATAAACGTCGTTCCTCCTCCATCGCCGCGGGGTCATCAAAGGAACGGCTATGAGGACAGATCCCCTCCTCCATACCAACAATAAAGACGACCGGAAACTCCAAACCCTTAGCGGCATGCAAGGTGATCAGCGTAACCGCGCTTGCTTTCTCGTCGTAATTATCTACCTCCGAGACCAGAGCTACCTCTTCAAGAAATCTGGCTAATCCGACTCTTGGTTGAAGGTCCCGGTAAGCTGCAGCCACCGAGGCTAGCTCCCTAATGTTCTCCCAACGCTCTTCACCTTCTTCCGTCCCATCCCGTATCATTTCGGCGTAACCAGACTTTGCTAATAATAGATCCATCAGCTCCACCAGGTTCAACTGCTGACTGGCGGCAATCAACTCCTCAAACAGATGCAGAAGATTAAGGAGCACATGCTCGGTGCGTGTACCAAAAGGGCTCTCCGGCCGATTGAAACGAGGACGTCCAGATGCCTCGGTCCCTTCCTGCTCACCCCGCAACAGCCGGAGGGCAGCAAGAGAGGGCAAACCAACCTGGCGTGACCAACGATCAAGCTCCAGCAACGTTTTTTGACCTAAACCTCGCCCCGGTACGTTAATTATCCGATTCAAGCTGACCGTATCGTATGAGTTATAAATAACACGTAAGTATGCCAGTATATCCTTTACCTCTTTGCGCTCATAGAAGCGCGTTGCCCCAACTAATTTATAGGGCAGTCTGTATCGCAAAAATGTCTCCTCTAGAACCCGCGATTGGGCATTAGTGCGATACATTACTGCACAGTCGCGCGGCTGAAGAGAGTCCCGAGTAACTAGACGCTCGATCTCTCTGGCTACATAGCCAGCTTCCTCCTGTTCATCGTAGGCCTCAAAGATGGTCACGGGCTGCCCCTCTTCGTTGCTTGTCCAGAGATTCTTCTCTTTACGCATACGGTTTACGGTGATCACCTGGCGAGCAGCAGTCAAAATAGTTTTAGTAGAACGATAATTCTGTTCAAGACGAATCACCCGCGCATCAGGGAAGTCGCTCTCGAAATTCAGGATATTGCGAATATCCGCCTGGCGCCAGCCATAGATGGACTGATCCTCATCGCCTACTACACAGATATTACGATGCTTAGCAGCTAGAAGCTTCACCAGAACATACTGAGCGATGTTAGTATCCTGAAACTCGTCTACGAGGATGTGGACGTAGCGTCTTTGATAGCGCTCAAGCACATCAGGACTCTCCCGGAATAGACGTACTGTTGTCATCAGCAGATCATCAAAGTCAAGTCCCTTATTTTGGAGCAACAGCTCCTGATAGCGCTTATAAACACGGGCTACGATCTCCTCCCAATAAGTGCGTGCCTGCTCGGCGTATTCCCAGTAATTTCGCAACTCACTCTTGGCCGCCGAAATATAGCTTTGTAGCGCTCGTAGCTGATATTTCTTCTCATCAAGATTCATTTCCCTCAATACCTGCTTGATAAGAGCGATCTGATCGTCGTCATCATAAATGACGAAGTGCAGATCTAAGCCTATACTCTGGCCCTCCCGACGAAGGATGCGGGCGCAAATAGCGTGAAAGGTGCCCAGTGTCAGATTTTCAATGCTATGGGGGACCAACTGGGTCAAACGGTTAAGCATTTCCTGGGCAGCCTTATTGGTGAATGTAACAGCCATAATGTTGTGGGGGTTAAGACCGCAGACCAGAACTAAATAGGCGATACGATGGGTGATCACTCTGGTTTTGCCTGAACCAGGGCCCGCAAGAATGAGAAGCGGTCCAGCTATAGACTCCACAGCCTGCCGCTGGGCCGCATTGAGAGAGGCAAGGATATCCATATTCACTCCTAGCCGTGACTGGCAACCAAATTATAACACTTTGATCCTCCGTCCAGCAACAAACGTCGAGAAAATATTGAACTAAGGGAGGTTCCAAGGGGGCGTCCGCCGAAGGCGGACCTTCGGCGGACGGCGGATCTGGGGATGTGCCCCAACAGAGATAGAGAATCAACCCCGTGATATAATAAATCCACAATCGGGAATGAAAATCAAAAGGGGCAGTGGAGCATCCACTCAGGTCCAAGTGGACGGAGGAGACCTTAATGAGGGTGAACAATAAAGCCCTACGTGTCTATACACTCTTATTGGGGCAATACGGCCAGCACCAATGGCGACCCCATCACGACACATTAAGTGAGCTGATCCTTACGATTCTCTCGCAAAACACAGCCGATACAAACTCTCACCGTGCATTCCAGCAACTGATCAAGACCTTCCCTTCCTGGGAGGCTGTATTAAGGGCTGATGAGGCCGCCCTCGCTCAATCTATCAAGGTCAGCGGATTAGCCAACATCAAGGCAAGACGCATTCAGGGCTGTCTACATCAACTTTGGACAAGAAGCGGAGAGCTCAGCCTTAGGTTTCTCCAGGATATGGACGCGAAACAAGCACAAGAATGGTTGCGCTCAATGAAGGGGGTCGGGCCAAAGACAGCGGCCTGCGTTCTCCTATTTTCCCTGGGACGGCCCGTTATGCCCGTAGACACTCACATCCATCGGATCAGTAAACGATTAGGGCTCGTGGGAGATCGGGCCTCGCCGGAGCAAACGCAAGCCGCCCTTGAACAAACACTCCCAGCGGAGGCAATCTATAGCTTTCACCTGAACACGATCGCCCACGGTCGTCTCATCTGCACGGCCCAACGGCCAAAATGTCCGATTTGTATCCTAAAACCTGAATGCGATAGCCAGCAGCCATCACCGGATAAATACCCAACCTAACTATCTTGGTACAACGCTCACGGGATTCCAATGAGGATCTTTACCTTCGACCATCCGTCGCAGATTGCTTCCATCCACGTCCACGACCGAGAGGTACATTTGCCTCGTCTGACCAACTCCCTTTATCCTTACCAAAGCCAACCGTTTTCCATCCGGAGCCCAAGAGGGCGAAGCGACGCTTAACCCGGATCGCTCATCCCCGATATCGGTTTTCGTCCCAGTTGTCAGATCCCGAATGATCACATGGTTGATACCGCTAGCCGGAAGGGATTCATAGGCCAGACCTCGTCCCTTAGGCGACCAAGACGGTCGACCGAAGCCCCCCTCGTAGTTGAAATCAAGTATCGTTAAATCTTTAGCCTTGTCCGTTATGATCCCGATCAAACCAGTATGCCCTAGAGCCATAAAAGCGATAATCTTACCATCGCTGGACCAGGCCGGGTAACGCAAGCTAATCGTTCCCGGTGTAAAGGGAAAGTTATACTTACTTAGGTCAGCAGGGATATCCTTGACTCCTACCAGCTCCCACTCGTTTTTACCTTGCGTGTTAATCAGGTGAACGCTATTGTTCTGCCTATAACCACCACCTGGTTCTAGCTCACCATTTGTGGCGAAGGCCAGGCGCAATCCCTCCGGAGACCAGGCGGGGTCCAGACCATCAGCTATCTTCCTTTGCCCTCCTCCATCCGTGGCCGTCAGCCAAATTTCGGCCGCATCACGCTCATCAATCTTTCCATCACCCGTGTTATCAGCACGTCGCGTGTAGGCTATCCAGCTCCCCCTCGGGGACCAAACAGGTTGGGAGTCAACTACATTATTATGGGTTAGCCGTTTTTCATCGCGGCCATCCGCTCCAATTAGATATATCTCAGAATTGGCGCCACTACCGCGCACGAAGACGATATAACGTCCATCCGGAGACCACTGGGGCGATGAACATCCTCCATCGAACGTCAAGCGCCTTGCCTGCGTTCCATCACTGGCCGACACCCAAATATCACCATCACGCACGAAGGCCAGCTCGCCTCCGCTGGCGGGGCGTGGTGTCGTAAGGAGAACTGCGGTAGGCGTGGGAAAGGGCACAAGGATAGGGGTCCTGGTAGGCGTAAGAATAGGCATAATTGTTAGCGAAGGGGTAGCCACCAAAGATGGTGTCGCCGTGGCTACCTGGGGAGGTACGGTGGTAGCAGCTGGTGTCACGGCCAAGGCGACCTCGGTAGGCTTCGACAGCGGTGGTGGAAAGAGGTTAAGGCGACAGCCCTGAACGATCGTGCTTCCGACCAGAAGGGCAAAACAAAGAACGATGATTTTGGGATTCCCCTCCCCTCTCAATGGTAAACATCTTCTGAGATAGTCAGCCATCCCTTAACCCTTTCAATATATCCGGACAATCTACCACAATACCATCCACACCAAGATCTCTTAACTTCTTTATGTCAAGTGTATCTCGCCCACCCCAGGGGTTGATGCTCAAGCCAGACCGATGGCACTCTTCTACGACCACCCTATCTACCATACTCCAATGGGGAAAGACCGCCTCCGCTCGGGCCAAACGAGCCGCAGCTACCGTGTCAACAAGCCTCCCCACATAGATTATTCCCGTCTTTATTCCCTCACCCTTCTCCTTCACTTTTTTAACCGTCAGATGATCGAATGAGGTTATGATAATCTCCTCATTCATCTTGTGCCTCTTGACCAGATCAACAATTCTCACCTCCAGACCATCGTACCAGATCGGTCCATTCTTAATCTCAATGACCAGACCGATCCTCCCCTTCGCCCAGACGAGCACCTCCTCCAATGTGGGGATACGCTCTCGCGCAAATTGAGAACCAAACCAAGAGCCTGCATCAAGCTGGACGATGGCATCAAGAGATTTATCCTTAACGTAGCCCGAGCCGGTAGTGGTGCGCTCCAGCCTGACATCGTGGATGACTACAGGTACCCCATCCTTTGTCATATGGACATCGAGTTCCACTAAGTCAGCACCCAAGTCGAGCGCCTTTTGGAATGATGCCATCGTGTTCTCAGGGACATATCCCATAGCACCGCGATGGCCAATGATACCGGGATGCTTCTTCAGGAGATGATTCAACATTAATTCGGGTCCTCCTCAGTCTATCATAGCGCTTTATCCCTCCAGACCGCCCCATCGCCGCTGGAGGAATAGAAGAGGTAGCGGGGATTGCTGCAGACGGTGGACTACAGGACGAATTAATAATACGGAGGCTAGCCAAAAATGATCTGTGAACCCTCCGCTGTTTTAACCACATCGATACGCACAGGGAAGGCATCTTTTAGTTCATCAACATGGGTGATGACCAGAATCTTATCAAAATCATCACGGATGCTGTTGATCGCCTCCACCAGCCGCTCTCGTCCGCTGGTATCCTGCGTTCCGAAGCCCTCGTCTATAACCAAAGTTTGTAGACGTGCCCCCGCCCGCCGAGCCAGCAATTTGCTAAGAGCTATCCTGATAGCGAAGTTCACCCGAAAGGCCTCACCGCCACTGTAGAGCTCATAGCTACGCGTGCCCAGCTCATCCGCTATCTTTATATCCAGGGTCTCGATCACGCCATCACCAGACCTCGTATCACGCTGTGTCTCAAAGGTAACGTGCATCCGGTTATCAGTCATTCTGGATAGGAGCGCATTGGCCTCAGCCTCTATCTCAGGGATGGCATTCTCAATCATGATAGCTTGGATACCCTTCTTACCGAAGGCCAAGGTCAAGTCATCACATATAGACTTCTCCTCGATCACCCTGGCTGAAGCCACCACTTTTATCTGGCGCTGTTCCTCCAGGTATCGACAATGATTAAGCATCTGCTGGGTCTGTCCCAAGCGCTGTCGGGCATCGGCCTGTTGTCTTAATAACAAATCGAGATTCTTTTCAGTCTCACTAAGCCGTTCCGATAGAGAAGGTAAGGCGGCTAATTCTTGCTCAATGCGTTCCTTAGCCTGCAAATCAGAGGCCAGCATCTGGCGCCAGCGCCCTTCAGTTTTTCGGGTCTGCTCTAAGGCACCCTGCTCCTGAACAAGGGAGTGCTCGGCCAGCATCAGCTTTGACCTTAGATCTTCGTATTTTCGCAGACCACCCAGCTCATCCCTCACCCGGTCGTGTTGGTCCTTATCATAGCCAATCTTCGCCAGATCGTTCTGTAGAGCGGCCAGCGCCTCCTGCTCAGCTAAGGCGTACTCAGAACGTGCCAGCTGCCCCCTCAGCCACTCGAGCTGCTCCTGTTCAAGGGCAATTTGCTTGCTTGCTTCTTCTGCATCAATCAAATTTTTTTCTAACGCAACCGCTTTACGCTGGAGAGCCTCTTTTTCACGCAAGGCGCTCTCTATCACCCCAATGTGCTTTTGCACCTGCTCAATCTGCCGCACCAAATCTCTCACACGAGACTGATTATTTCGGTACCCCTCCTCATACCTCTGCTGCTCCATCTCGAACTTGCTTATGAGACGCTCTCGGCCGTCCTCCCCCAGGCTGCTTTCACATACGGGGCAGACTGCAGCGGCTGTCTTGAGCATATTCCGTTTTTCCTTTAGTTCCCCTATTTCCTGTTGGATCAGGACGTTTCTCTCCTTCAGGGCTTTGATCTCACTCTCCTCAGATTGCCGAAGATCACGGTTGCGATCCCGCTCAGCTTCCAGGCCAGCCAGAGCCTCGAGTTTTTGCTTAGTCACCTGTAGTTCCTGCTGCCAGACGGATGTTTGTTCACACTTTTTCTGTAGAGCAGCGATGGTGTTAGTGCGAAGTTGTTGCCCAGCCAGCAATTGGCTCCTCTTCTCGCTGATTACCTTCTCCAAGTTCGCTTTCTGCTCACTTAATTTGGCCCACTGAGCCAGCTTAGCGTTAAGGTCATCGCTCATCTCTTTCAGCTGGACGAATCTATGATAGCCATCCTCAATCATCTTCTTCTCGGCAATGATCCTCTGATACTCGCCGATTTTTCTCTCGTGCTCATCGATCCGCCTTTCGGTCTCGGCCAGGTCGTGTTGGGCTTGTCTTACTCTGAATTCAATTTCTTCCCTTTGCTTCACCTTAAGATCCAGCTGATTCTTCTTTTCCCGCAGCTCAGCCAGCTCCTGCCCCACAGATTTAACCGCCTCCTCCAGGTCCCTCAACTGTTGTTGGACGGCCTCCAATGCTACCTCATATTCAGGCTTACGGGATAGCTCTAAATCGATCTGTTCGATAGCGCTGGCCAGCTCACGGCGCTCCGTCTCGCAGCGCCTTGACTGCTCTCTCGACCTCTCCTCCAGCTGATCATAAAAGCTGAGCCCAAGTATCTCGGCAAGCACCTTCTTGCGCTCAGCCGGTGGTTTAACAGTAAACTCATCTGCTCGGCCTTGCAATATGAAGGCAGAGTTGATGAAAGTCTCGTATTCTATACGCAAAACATCGCTGATTTTTCGCTGCGTATCCTGGATGGTATTGCCAGTGATCGGGACATAGCCATCTCGGCTATAAATTTGAAACTCCAGGTGCGGCAGGCTTCGTTTACCCTTCAAGCTCCGCTTCCGGATAAGGCGATAGCGATTATCCTCCAACTCGAACTCGAACTCCACCTCCATCTCCGTCTTGCCGATATGGATAAGCTCATCATCATTCTTAGAGCGGGCCTTGCCCCAAAGGGCCCACGTTATGGCATCCAGCAGCGCCGACTTGCCATGTCCGTTATCACCAGCTAAGCAGGCTATATGAATGCCATCCAAGACGAGTGGGGCCACGTTGTCCGTATAGCACATAAAATTACGTAATTGCAATCGCAAAGGAATCATTGCATCCCTTCCTGTATGATCTTATCCGCATAATCCAGCAGGATTTTCAGCCGCTCTGGGGAGGGCGGGCTACTCCTGCTCCTCAAATAACACTCCAGGGCTTCAAGGGGTGTCATTCCCTCTATCAATCGGCCACCAAACAGAGTCCGACGCTCGCGCTGGACTATTTTCCGAACGGCCGCCACGTAATAGGCGTCCCTTAAAGCATGGCGAACCTCCTTATAAGGAATAAGCGCTTCCTTCTCCGCCGACGTGTGAATCCAAACACGCACTATAGCACCACGAACATCCTCCCCTTCGATGGCTTGCAGCACCTGCTGTAGGGGATTATCACCATAAGCCGATACCTCGATGGTAACGAACCGTCGCGCAGACACAGGGATAAATTGGAAATCAGCCGACCCCCTCTCCAGGTCCACGATCACGAAGCCCTTCTCCTCCTTCGCCTCGCCAAAGTCTATCCGTTCAAGGCTGCCAGCATAGACCATTAAGGGATGATTGCTCAAAACCTGGTGTTTATGCACGTGTCCAAGGGCCACGTAGTCGAAGGCAGGGCTAGCCAGTTCGCTTCTTGGCAGAACCACATCCTGCCCAAGCATTACGCTCTTCTCCGAGCTCCAGGTTGCCCCCATCACGGATAGGTGAGCGGCTAAAATGGTAGGAAGCGCTGGGTTGAGCTGGGAGACTGCGGTTCTGATAATAGTCTGGATCTTCTCAGCTATCAGACTGTTAATCTCATCCAATGTCTTGTTCTTATATTCCTCTTTACTCAGGATCAAGCTCCGCGTCACCCAGGGAAGGGCCACAAGCTGTAACGGCCCACGCCGCGTTTGGATGATGTGTGTATCCGGTTTGCTTCCAACGTAAACATTCTCTACGTCCAGCGTCTTAAAGATATCTACAGTATTAGCCCGTCCCGCAGACAGCGGCACATCGTGATTTCCGATTAACAGGAAGGTGGGAATTCCAGCAGCGGTCAAACGGCGGATACGCCTAGCAAATTCACGTTGATAAGTGGGATTAGGATCACGCGTTCGATAAGCATCTCCGGCAAAAAGAACAAAATCAACGTCGTTATGCAGAGCATACTCAATGGCCTCATCAAAAACGGCCGTGAAATCATGTAAACGACTACTGAGCCCAGTTGTCGTATCGAGCCGTCCATAAGTCTCGATGCCCAAGTGGATATCGGCGAGGTGCAGTAACCTGATCTTACCCAACGAACGTTCCTTATCCCTTTAACGGCTGTAATAGTGGCCGGAGATCACCGAACGCAACCTAAGTCTAACAGCGACCAATAACAGTGTCAGGATACTGGGCTAGCATGATTATACCATATTAACCCCACTGCCTTGACACCTGTAGGATAAATAGCGAAAATGGAGCGGAGGAGAAATGGCATCATCACAGGAGAATTTGCCAATGTGTTTCGGCTTCGAGCTCCTTAAGGGCGGTCAAACGACACCGCGAGTTGGCTTGATACATACCCCACACGGCGATGTTCCGACACCCGTTTTCATGCCCGTCGGTACCCATGGCACCGTCAAAACGCTTACCCCTCAGGAGCTACGGGGGGTTGGCGCTACGATCATCCTGAGCAACGCCTATCATCTCTACTTCCGACCTGGCTCAGAACTTATCGCCGCCCTCGGTGGGCTGCATCGCTTCATGTCCTGGACAGGCCCTATCCTGACGGATAGTGGCGGCTTTCAGGTCTTCAGTCTCGCCCACCTGGGGCGCACAAATAACGAAGGAGTCCTCTTTCGTTCACACCTCGACGGTTCCGAACATCTCTTCACCCCAGAGCGCGTTATCGCCATCCAGGAGGAGCTTGGGGCCGACATCATTATGGCCTTTGATGAATGTGCCCCACAGCCCTGCGATTTCGCCTATACAAGAGAAGCTATGGAGCGCACTCATCGCTGGGCGGAGCGCTGTCTACGTGCCAAACGCCGCCCTGATCAGGCCCTTTTTGGCATCGTTCAGGGTGGCACCATCACCGAGCTGCGACGGGAGAGTGCGCACTTTCTGTCTTCCCTGGACTTCCCTGGTTATGGCATCGGCGGTTTAAGCGTGGGTGAGCCAAAGGAGCTCATGCACGAAATGTTGGAGGAGACAAATGCCATTCTGCCGGCCAACAAGCCACGCTATCTGATGGGCGTCGGGTCGCCCGAGGATCTACTGGAATGTGTGGCCCGAGGAGTGGATATGTTCGACGTCGTCCTCCCCACCCGCGTGGCCAGGAATGGGGCACTGTTCGGTCGAGAAGGCAGGCGTAATATCCGCAATGCCATCTTCAGGTCCATGGATCAGCCCATCGAACCTGGTTGCGACTGCTATACCTGCCAGCACTTCAGTGCAGCTTATCTGCATCATCTGTTCCGTTGCGAGGAGATGCTAGGTTATCGCCTGGCCAGCATCCACAACCTAAGGTTTCTGATCAAGTTAATGGGAGAGATAACACAGACGATCCTCGCCGATAATTTCGCCGCTTACAAACAGGAATTTCTGGCCCATCATCGGGTGACAGATCAGCAGGTGAGAGTTGCCCAGAAACAGAGATGGATCGAATCTCAGCGAGCCAAAAACTGTGTCTTATAGGACGATCGCCTGGCTATAAATCTGCTCAAACTTGGGGGTGACCGCCTCCCAAGAATAGGTAGCAGCCTTCTCCTTAGCCCGTTGGCCGAGTCTGACGAGCTCATTCTCGTCCCTTGCCAGCGCTTCCAGAATGACTTCAGCAGCCTCTCCTGGCTGACTAAAATCAGCCAGGAAACCTAGATTGCCCCCCTCTAGAAGGGAACGAAATCGCTCACTATTGTGTAGCAAGGGTACCGTGCCAGTGCTCATCGCCTCAACTACAGCGATCCCGAACCCTTCGTACTCCGAAGCAGACACGAAGAGATGAGACTTGCTCAGGTACTCCTTTAACTCTTCCTCAGGACAGTAACCAGCGAAGATGACATTATCGCCGAGCCTCAGTCTATGCACCAGTGATTCCAGCTGAGGGCGTATGCCCAGCCAATCTGGGCCAACGATGACCAGGCGAACCTGGGAATATTTTGGCTTCACCCAAGCGATAGCCTCAATCAACCTGTCCAGGCGCTTATTCCAATCGGTGCGGCCAACGTACACCAGCAAACCCGGCTCTATCTTTTTCTTTACCTGGGCAAAATTCCAAAAATCCACACCATCTTCAATCAACTGTACTTTTTGAGGGGCAATTTGAGCGAAGAGACGAAGATCCTCCTCGCTGTCGCAGATGACCTTATCGGCAGCCTTGAGGGCCAGCCGCGTGATGGTGACGAAGTACAGTGGCTTCACCTTAAGGCGTGAGCCCCAGGCAGAATGGAAGAACCCGCCATGGGTAGAGACCACCAATGGCCTGCGGTGGATGGGCTTAGTGAGAGACAAGAAGTCGATGAAGAAATCTATAGCGTGAACGTGAATTACCTCGTAATCAGTCAAATAGGACAATACGCTGGGGGCTAAGATATAACGGCGTGGCCCGTAGTAGGGAATACGATAAATATTGATGCCCTCAAAACATTCGTAGGAGGAGAGCACTGCCCCTGAGCCAAAATCCCGGTTAAGGGTGACCACATCACTGTTATGTCCTCTGGCCACCAGCCCACGACAGAGATCAAGGGTGAACTTCTCGATGCCCCCAACGCAGGGATAAAACTGGCGAACGATGTGTAATATCCTCAACTACCGTGGCCCTCCTCGAATCTCTCACTGGCTCTCATTATAACACGGCCACTTTTTATTCGGCCTCACCTCTATTATTCCTACGCCAGAGAAAATGTAATGCAATTTCTCCCTTCGATAGGTCTTGTAGACGCTATAGCTTGCGCCCATATGCTTGTAGAACAAGAGCCCAACATTTCTCTCGCTGGATGGGGAGTGCAAAGTCCCCCGAAGGCGGATTTGGGGGGGCTATTCAACGTCCTCGAGACTAAATTTGCCTACCTTACGTCCTCTATGCTATAATGGCGGTCGTTTAAGAGGTTGAATTTGGAGGCAGAGGTTGGTCGATTTAGTCAAATCTGTAGAGGAACAACAACTCAAAGAGAGCGTGCCAGAATTCCATTCCGGCGATACAGTCCGGGTTCACTTCAAAGTCGTTGAAGGCAATCGGGAACGCACCCAAATCTTCGAGGGCATAGTGATGCGGCTGCGTCACGGCGGTCTCAATACCACCTTCACTGTTCGGCGTATTTCCCACGGTGTTGGGGTTGAACGAACCTTCCCCTTGCACTCCCCACGTTTGGCTAAAATCGAAGTGCTGCGACGCGGAAAGGTGCGACGGGCGCAATTGTATTATCTGCGAGGCCTAATTGGCAAGGCAGCACGGATCAAGGAGAAACGGTAGCAGAACAGCATCCTGAGGGGACAGCGACAGGATCATTGCCCCATCTTATAGAATGACTCAGGTACGTGAAAGTGACGAGGACTACCACGAAGGATTGCCGCCACCCAACAACACAGGAAGAGCTCTCTCTGTTGCGCATGGGTTACGATATAGTGGCCGGTATTGATGAGGCCGGTCGTGGTTGCCTCGCTGGGCCGGTTGTGGCTGCGGCCGTTATTCTACCACATCGTTGCTATCATGCCTTAGGGCGTTTAGAAAACGTGCGGGATTCGAAGCTGTTGACTCCAGAACAGCGCAAAGCGGCCCTTACCGAGATAGAAGCCGAAGCTATTGGCATTGGGGTGGGGGCGGTGTTGGCCGAGGTGATTGATGAGGTTGGTATCGTCGCTGCCACGAGGTTGGCTATGATAGCCGCGGTGAAGAACCTACCTCTGCGCCCAGATTTCCTCCTTATAGATTACTTAGGATTACCAGCTCTATCGATCCCCCAGAAATCAATAGTAGATGGCGATATGCTTTGCCTTTCGATTGCCGCTGCGTCTATCGTGGCCAAGGTAAGGCGGGATCGCCTGATGATCGAGCAAGATATCTGTTATGCTGGTTATGGCTTCGCTCGCCATAAAGGGTATAGCACCCCAGAACATCTACGGGCTTTAGCACGGCTCGGCGTATGTCCCCTTCACCGCCACTCGTTCGCCCCGGTGCGGGATATGCTTGACGATGAGAGAGAGTAATGGGTAGTCCACCACACCAGGTGGGACAAAAAGGGCGATTAGGGCGATTAGGAGAAGCGGTAGCAGCGGACTATTTGCTGTCCCATGGCTACGTCATACGCGAGAGAAACTTTCGTTGTCCCCTTGGCGAGATCGATATCGTAGCCATGGAACAAGATTGCCTGATCTTCATCGAGGTCAGAGCCCGCCAAGGGCAAGGATTTGGGGCTCCCGAGGAGTCGCTGACGAGGATCAAGCAGCGAAAGTTGCGGCAACTGGTCGAGTATTACCTGAGTGCTCAGCCCAACTCATTTCCATCCTATCGTATCGATGTCGTGGCGATCGACTTCGCGCCTGAGGGAGTCACCCAACGCATCGAATTAATAAAGAATGCCATCTGGGCAAAATAGCAAATGGCTCTGGCTAGGGGTGAAGCCAGTCATCCTTCATTTACAGATATAATGGTAATGATTTTGCAGGTAGAAGGCTAAGGCGATGAGTCTCGAATGGGATTTCACCCAGACATTGCACAGGCTCAAGGATAGCACCAGACCCCTTTCTATGGCTGGGTTGCAGGCGCTGTCAGCTCTATCAGCTCAGGATCTTATCCTCCTGAGACAAGCGTGGCCTGATATCGCTCTTGAACAGCGGCGCAAAATTGTGGCCTCCTTAGTCGAATTGGCTGAAGATAACGTGGAGCTAGACTTTAACGATGTATTTAAGTTTTGCCTCGAGGACAGCGATGCCGAAGTGCGTTTGCATGCTGTCGAGGGGCTTTGGGAAGACAACGCTTTTGACACAGCTGACCTGTTATTAGCCGTCCTGGGGAAGGACGCCTCTCCAATGGTACGCGCAGCGGCAGCCAGCTGTCTGGGACATTTCGTCTATTTGGCCGAGATGGAAAGACTAGATCCACCCACCAGTGCTAAGGTCAAGGAGTCCCTCCTCAGAATAATCTCCGATCAAAAGGAGCCAGTGGGAGTGCGTCGGCGGGCCGTTGAGTCCATCTCCTACTTGAGCGAGAATCAGATCAAGGAGATCATCGAGCGGGCGTATGCTGATCCAGACCCGAAGATGCACATTTCGGCCGTCTCCGGAATGGGGCGCAACTGTGATCCGCGTTGGCTAGAGACGATTTTTAAGGAACTAGACAACGCTGACCCAGAGATGCGCTATGAGGCAGCACAGGCCTGTGGGGAGATGGAGGATAGAAGAGCCATACCTCGCCTGAATGAGACGATTAAGGAAGACGAAGATCTCCAGGTGCGCTTGGCGGCCATCAGCGCACTGGGTAAGATCGGTGGACAGCTGGCGAAGGAGATCCTGGAACGCTGGGCCAATGGCCCTGATGAGCATCTTCGCGCTGCTGCCCAAGAAACCTTGGAGCAGATAGAAGTACTCGAGGATCCGTTGCACTTCCACCTAAACTGAAAGTCCCGAAACACTCCTCCCTACGTCCCCTTCTTCGTTCTCAACAGCCTTTCGCAATCTTGACCACAATTTTTGAATATGTTAGATTACGTACACCGTGGGATCCTGGACGCTTGAAACGCGTTTCAGGTATCTCTATTTTGTTCTTCATGATACCTGGAAAATATGCCTATTTTTGATACTGATAAAGGTGAGGTATGCGACGAGAGTTCAATGTAGCCATCGTAGGGGCTACCGGTTTAGTAGGACAAACCATGGCGGCGGTCCTGGAAGAACGCCGCTTCCCTGTAAAACATCTACGGCCTCTGGCCTCGGCCCGCTCGGCGGACACTGTTTTGCCCTGGAAGGGTAACACTTATACAATCGAGGAGGCCAAGGAAAATTCCTTCGCCGGGATCGATATTGCCCTCTTCTCGGCTGGAACCGAGGTAAGTCGCCAGCTTGCCCCTGAGGCCGCACGAGCCGGGGCGGTCGTGATTGATAACAGTGCCGCTTTCCGTATGGACGACGACGTGCCCCTGGTGGTACCTGAGGTTAATCCCAAAGATGTTGAATGGCAGCGAGGCATCATCGCTAATCCCAACTGTTCGACCATCCAGATGGTAGTGGCCCTTAATCCCATTCACAAGGCCAACCCCCTGAAGAGCGTTGTGGTCGATACCTATCAGTCCGTGTCGGGCACGGGGAGCGCAGCCCTAACTGAGCTACGAACACAGGCTAGGTTGATGCTCGACGACAAAGAGGATCAATTTAAGCCTGAGGTTTACCCTCATCCTATCGCTTTCAACCTTTTTCCTCATATAGATGTCTTCCTTGGGGATGGTTACTGTAAGGAAGAGTGGAAGATGATTCATGAGACGCGCAAAATAATGCACCTGCCTGACCTGCCGTTGGCCGTCACCACGGTGCGGGTGCCGGTGATGTTCGCTCATTCCGAGGCCGTACACATCGGACTGACCAAGGAGATGAGCCCAGAGGAAGTAAGGGCCATCCTGCGCGACGCGCCGGGGGTAGTAGTCCAAGATGATCCCCAGGTCGCCATCTACCCCACGCCCCTCTCTGCGGCTGGGCGAGATGGGGTATTCGTCGGGCGGATCCGTCGGAACGATGTCCTGCCGAATGGATTGAGCATGTGGGTTGTTTCAGATAATATTCGTAAAGGGGCAGCGCTTAACGCCGTACAGATCGCCGAGCTTCTGTGGCAAAGGGGGATCATCTGACGACGATGGCGCTGGTCGTGCAGAAGTATGGAGGCACCTCGGTCGGAACAGTTGAGAGGGTCAAGGCCGTAGCCCAACGTGTGGCCAAGACTAAGGCTGAGGGTAACGATCTGGTAGTTGTCGTCTCGGCTATGGGAGACACCACAGATAAGCTACTCGAGCTGGCTTACCAGACGGCACGCCGTCCCTCTCTACGGGAACTTGACCAGCTGCTGGCGACCGGCGAGGAGCAAGCGGTAGCCCTAGTAGCTATGGCCCTTGAGGACCTTGGCCTACCGGCTCTCTCTCTGAGTGGGGCCCAGGCTGGCATTCGCACTATAGGACGCTACGGCAAGGCACGGATAAGCCAGATCAGAACCGAAAGGGTGCGACGAGCCCTGTCCGCCGGACAGGTCGTTATTATTGCCGGTTTCCAGGGGGTGAACAGGCTCTCAGATGTGACTACCCTGGGGCGGGGTGGTTCGGATACAACGGCCGTAGCCATGGCCGCCGCATTGCGTGCAGACCGCTGCGAGATATATACAGATGTGGATGGGGTCTATACGGCTGACCCACGCCTTGTCCCCGAGGCGGCAAAACTGGAACGTATCTCCTATGAGGAGATGACAGAGCTAGCCTGGCGTGGAACAAAGGTGCTGCATCCCCGAGCCGTTGAGCTGGGGAAGCTCTACAACATGGAGATCATTGTGCGCTCCAGCTTCAACGATAATCCGGGCACTATCATTACTAAGGTGGACTCGATGGAGAAAATTAATACGATCAGTGGGATTGCTTACGATCTAGATGTAGCCAGGATCACCATTGCCGGTGTAAGGATGCAGCCTGACTCGCTCCATCAGATTTTTGGCCCGCTGGCTGTGGCTGAAGTGAGCGTAGATGTCATCGTTGAGAGCCGCGGCGAGAACCTTAGATCCGACGTCTCCTTCACCATATCAGAGAAGGAGCTACCACATGTCCTCCCGATCGTAGAAAAAGCGGCTGCGACGATAGGAGCCGGGGGCATCTCCTCCCAGGGAAACTTGGCTAAGGTGTCTATCATTGGTACGGGCATGCAGAATAGGCCTGGCTACGCAGCAAAGATGTTTAAGTCCCTGGCCATGGCCGGGATCAGCATCGAAATGGTGACCACCTCAGAGATACAAGTGACATGTGTGATCGCCAAGGATCGGGTTCAGGAAGCGGTTAGGCGTTTGCACAAAGACTTTGGGCTTGAGAAAGGGAGGTAACCAGGATGTTTAAGGGATCAGTCGTAGCCTTGATTACGCCCTTTAGGAATGGGCAAATCGATGAGAAAAAGCTGCGTGCGCTGGTTGAATTCCAGATCAAAAACGGCACCAGCGCTCTGGTGCCGTGTGGCACGACCGGTGAATCGGCAACGCTCGGTGGTGAAGAGCAGCAAAGAGTGATCGAGATCACTATAGAGGCTGCGGACCACCGGGTGCCGGTGATCGCTGGGACCGGGGCGAACGACACAGCCAAGGCGATCAAGCACACGCTGGCCGCTCAGAAGGTGGGCGCGGATGGGGCGCTACTGGTGACACCCTACTACAACAAACCAACCCAGGAGGGTCTATTCCGCCACTATGAGGCAGTGGCCAGGGAGACAAGTTTACCCCTCATTCTCTATAACGTCCCAGGACGAACAGGGGTGAACCTGTTGCCAGAGACGGTAGCGCGCCTGGCTAAGATTGAGAACATTGTTGGGATCAAGGAGGCTAGCGGTAACCTGGATCAGGTGAGCGCTATCGTGCATCTCTGCGGCCCAGACTTCGCCGTGCTCTCCGGCGACGACTCTTTAACCCTACCGATGATGGCCTTGGGTGGAGTGGGAGTAGTCTCGGTGGCCGCTAACATCGCCCCCCGCGAGGTAGCTGCGATGGTGGACGCCTTCCTGCGAGGAGATCCGCAGCGAGCTAAAGAGATGCACTACCAGCTATTCGATCTGTTCAAAGCCCTCTTTATCGAAACCAATCCGATCCCGGTCAAGACTGCAGCCGCTCTTATGGGGTTGTGCGAGCTCGAATTCCGCCTGCCTCTTTGTCCAATGTCTGAGACAAACTTAAAGAAGCTGAAGGAGACATTGGCTGCCTGTCAGTTGGTTCCCGTGGCTTAGGAGGGATGATGACCAGGATAGTGATCGTTGGCGTAGCTGGCAGGATGGGGCACCAGGTAGCGACCGCCGCTCTCCAAGACAAGGATATAGAGGTAGTGGGAGGGATAGAATCCTCCGCTCATCCCGATCTGGGCAAGGACATGGGGTTGCTTTGTGGGCAGGCACCGATAGGTGTTTTGGTCAGCGACAACCTGGCAGAGGCCCTGCGCCAAGCAGATACCATCGTTGAATTTACCAATCCAGCGGCGTCTATCGAGCATCTGCAAATAGTTACCCAATATGGAAAGGCAGCTGTCATCGGCACGACCGGTTTTGATACCGCCCAACTGGAAGCCATCCGGCAGATGTCCACCCATGTGCCGATCCTCTTATCACCGAATATGAGCATAGGGGTCAATGTGCTTCTTAGGATGGTGCCCTTGATAGCGCAGGCCTTGGGGAAGGACTACGATATAGAGATCATAGAAGCGCATCACCGGCATAAAAAGGATGCTCCTTCTGGAACAGCCCTGAAGTTGGGTGAGGCTATCGCCGCCGCGCTGGGTGCTGAGATGGACAAGATCGGGGTCTACGGTCGCAAGGGGATAGCCCCACGTGCCAGTGGAGAGATCGGCATCCACGCCGTGCGCGCCGGGGGCATCGTCGGCGAACACACCATTCTCTTTGCTAACGAGGGAGAGCAGATCGAGCTTTTGCACCGTTGTTATAGTCGCCAAACATTTGCCTTAGGAGCCATTCGGGCAGCAAAATACATCGTGCAACAACAGCCCGGGCTTTATTCCATGCAAGATATATTGGCTGCAGCGGTGGCTGAGGCATGACGGGAGCCTATTTCTACCATAATGGCCACCTCTATGGCGAGGGAGTTCGCCTGGCTGACATCGCCGAAGAGGTCGGAACACCAACCTATGTCTATAGCCAGGCCGCCATCACACATAGTTATCGGGAGATCGATCGCGCCTTTGCGGCCGTGCCACACATTGTTTGCTTTTCTCTCAAGTCGAACTCCAACCTGGCCATCAGTCGCCTATTAGCTGGGTTGGGAGCAGGGGCAGACATCGTCTCTGGGGGTGAGCTCTTCAAGGCGATCGAAGCCGGATTCGACCCGGGCAAGATCGTCTACGCCAGCGTCGGCAAGACTGTCCCCGAGATAGAATACGCTCTCCAGAACCGTATCCTGATGTTCAACGTTGAGTCTCAGGCGGAGATGGAGACCATCGCTGCCGTCGCTGAAAGGCTGCATTGTCGGGCGCCGATCGCCCTGCGCCTGAATCCTGATATAGAGGCGAAGACGCATCCTTATATCACGACGGGGATGAAGCAGTATAAATTCGGGATCCCCACTGAGGAAGCACTCACCCTCTACCAACAAGCTATGACGCTACCGAGCCTTGAGCCGGTTGGGATACAGATGCACATCGGCTCTCAGCTCTTGAAAGTGCAACCAATCGTAGATGCGGCGCGGAAGTTGCTTGAGGTATATGATCACCTAAGGGAGATGGGGTTAAGTCTCCGTTACGTGGACATCGGCGGTGGGCTTGGCATCACTTATCGGGATGAAGCGCCGGAGGGTCCACAGGTGTTGGCTAAGACGATTGTGCCTATGATCAAAGAAAGAGACTGCACTTTAATCGTCGAACCGGGACGGTTCATCGTGGGCAATGCCGGAGTTTTATTGACGCGGGTGCTCTACATTAAAAGAAACGAATTAAAAAAGTTCGTCATCGTTGACGCCGCGATGAATGATTTGATCCGACCCGCTCTCTACGATGCCTACCATGCTATCCTCCCCCTGGTGGAAAAGAGGGAAACCGAGGTAGTGGACGTAGTAGGCCCGGTGTGTGAATCAGGCGATTTCTTGGCCCGTGAACGAGAGATGGTCATAGTGGAACAAGGGGAACTACTGGCAGTGCAGAGCGCGGGGGCTTACGGCTTTTCGATGTCTTCAAATTACAATGCTAGACCACGTGCCGCTGAAGTACTGGTAAGCGGTGACCACTGGAAATTAGTTAGGAGACGGGAGACCTATGAGGATCTTGTGCGGGGGGAGGATCAGGCGTGATTAAGGTCAAGTTTTGCAAGATGCACGGTGTGGGGAATGATTTTATTCTGGTCGACGCGCAGGGTGAACCGAATCTTGATTGGAAAGACCTGGCCGTGAAGGTATGCGACCGTCATTTTGGTGTCGGAGCAGATGGTTTAATCGCCCTGGACACTTCAAAATCAGCCGACTTCAGGATGAGAATATTCAATCCTGATGGCAGCGAGGCAGAGATGTGTGGCAACGGCATCCGCTGTCTGGCCCGCTACGTCTACGATCGAGACTGGACAGAGAAAGGGCGATTGATCATCGACACCTTGGCCGGCCCAAAGGATATCTTCCTGAACATAGAGCACGGCGAGGTGCGGGGTATCACTGTCGATATGGGACGACCAGTCTTCGAGCCATCACGCATCCCAGTGAACCTGGAAGAAACTATCATTAAAGACTATCCCCTCGAGGTCGCTGGTAAGGCTTACCGGATTACTTGCCTTTCTATGGGTAATCCTCACGCCGTAATCTTTTTCCCCAAGCAGGGAGAGGTGGAAAGGCTAGCAGTGGAGCAGATCGGGCCACTTCTTGAAAAGCACCCTCTTTTCCCCCAGCGGACGAACGTAGAATTCTGCGCCGTGCTGGATCGCCGGACGATAAGGATGCGCGTTTGGGAACGGGGAGTTGGAGAGACCCTCGCCTGTGGCAGCGGGGCTTGTGCCAGCACCGTAGCGGCGCAAATCCATGGGTTAGTCGATCCCGAGGTCACGCTGATCCTTAACGGTGGAAACCTGGGCGTCCGCTGGTCTGGAAGGGACGAACCGGTCTATATGACAGGCGAGGCCAAGTACATCTGTCTAGGAGAATATTTCTATGAGCCAGGAGATTAAGATGGGTGTTCCTGTCTCTGTAGCTCAGCGACTCCAACAGATACCCCCTTATTTATTCCTGGAGATCGATCGCAAGAAAAAAGAGGTCGTCGCCAAAGGAGTAGATATCATCAATCTGGGCATCGGCGACCCGGACCTGCCGACACCACCCGAGATAGTCGAGGCCCTGGCCAGGGCGGCAGCTGATCCCCTCAATCAGCGCTATCCGGAATCAGAGGGCCTCCCTTCCTTCCGCCAGGCTTGCGCCGAGTGGTATAAGAGGCGTTTCTCCGTAGATTTGGACCCCGGAAGCGAGGTGTTGACCCTAATCGGGGCTAAAGAAGGGATCGGACATCTACCTCTAGCCCTCGTCGATCCGGGCGATATCGTCTTGATTCCAGATCCGGCGTATCCCGTTTACCAATCGGGAACCGTCTTTGCCAGCGGGCAGCCCTACTTTATGCCCCTTCTCCGCGAGAATGATTTCCTACCCGACCTGAAGGCCATTCCCCCCGAAACAGCGACCAGGGCCAAACTAATGTTTCTCAATTATCCAAACAACCCGACCGGCGCTGTAGCCCCCTCCGACTTCTACGCGCAGGTGGTAGAGTTCGCCCAGCGATACAATGTGGTGATCGCCCAAGATAACACCTATTCAGAGATAAGCTTCGATGGCTACCGCCCGCCCAGCTTCCTTCAGTCCCCGGGAGCTAAAGAAGTGGGCATTGAATTTCATTCCCTCTCCAAGACATTTAATATGACGGGCTGGCGAATCGGATTCGCCGTTGGCAAAGCAGAGATCATTGGGGCCCTAGGTAAAGTTAAGAGCAATCTAGATTCTGGGGCATTCCAGGCCGTCCAGCAGGCAGGGATCGTAGCCTTGAGTCAGGCAGAGTCCGTGGGGCAGGCAAACAGCCGAATCTACCAGGAGCGGCGTGACGTCCTGATCGTTGCCCTGTATGCGGCAGGTTTGGTCACAGAGAAAACCAAAGCTACCTTCTACGTCTGGGCACCCGTGCCGATGGGGTTCACCTCAGCCCAATTTGTTGCTTTTTTGATCGAAAAGGCCGGCATCGTTTGCACCCCAGGCAGTGGATTCGGTCCTCATGGTGAGGGCTATGTGCGAATGGCCTTGACAGCTGATACTCAGCGCCTGGCCGAGGCAGGACGACGCATCCAGGAGGCTCTACAGTAGTCTCATCATGAGGCTTCTATGGGTTATTAAGTAATACCCTTGAACCCCCGAGGGAGGACTAGAGGAGATCTGTGACCCTCTCTGAGGTAATAAGGTAAAGCCCGTCTGCCCCTTGCCCTTCGCATTTAAGCGTCTGCTGCATCTAGCGGCTGCTCTGCCGCCGAGCGCTTGACTCTAACCTTCCTGATGCGGCGGCCATCAGTGGAGATAACAGAGACGGTTACGTCGTCTACCTTCACCTCATCACCGGGTAGAGGTATCTTGCCTAGCCTGTTGTAGACGAGTCCACCAATAGTATCTACCTCCTCCTCATCAAGCTGAAGAGAGAGTATCTCATTGACGTCATGAACAGTGATGGCGGCATCGAAGATGGCTTCCTCCTCACTTATCTGTTGAATCTTAACCTCCTCGCGGTCGTACTCGTCCTGAATTTCCCCGACGATCTCCTCAAGCAAATCCTCTATGGTTACCAGTCCGGCCGTACCGCCATACTCGTCAACGACGATGGCCATGTGCACCTTTCGCTGCTGGAGCTCGCGGAGAAGCTCATCGATCTTTTTCGAATCTGGTATGAAATAGGCTGGACGCACGATCTCCTTCACTTTGATGGACAGATTGCTTTCCTGTACGTATTTGAAGATGTCTTTGACGTAGACGACACCGATTATGTTATCTATAGTCTCTTCGTACACCGGCACTCGAGAATAGCCATTATCGATGATATGGGGAAGGAGCTCAGCCAGAGTCATCTCCGCCTCAACAGCGAAGATGTCTATGCGTGGAACCATTATCTCTCGCGCTGTGGTCTCCTCCAGCTCGAAGACACCACGGATCATCTCTTTCTCATCCTCTTCAATAAGGCCTTCGCCTTCACGAGCCCCTACAAGTATCCGCAGCTCCTCCTCCGTAACCAGTGGACCATGAGTGGGCTTGAGTCCAAGGAACCTCTCAATCGAGCAGGTGGCGCCACTGAGCAATATAACGATTGGGCGCATGATGGTGGCCAGAACCTGCATTGGGCCAGCTACCCATAAGGAGGTTACCTCCGGATTATGCATGGCCAAACTTCTAGGCACCGCTTGACAGAAGACGAGAACGATCACGAAGGTCACAACTATAGCTGCAAGGTTAAGGTAATTGCCTGGTGCTAATCTCATCGCCAGGATAGTAGTAAAGCTGGCGGCGGTGATCATGGCGAGGGTATTGATAATTATTACCGTAGACCCCAAGACGACGGGGCTCTCCAGGAGCTCCTTCAAGGCCTGGCTGCGCGAGCCACGCAGCTCCAATTGATGTTGAATTCTAGTCTTGCTTATAGAGCGTACAGCAGTCTCCGCGGCAGCGGCGAAGGCCGCTAACAACAAGGCTACCACTACGACGGCCGCTTCGAACCACGTTTCAGAATCCAAGACGAATCAACTCCAAATGGTGCCAATGTGCGGGATGGTTAGCAGGAAGGCAACCCCTCAGATATTCTTCACCTTCCGCTTCACCCTGGCTGGCACCCCAACAACCAGGTGACCTGGGGGCACATCCTTGGTAACAACAGCTCCAGAACCGGTCACCGCCCCAGCTCCTACCCGTACCGGTGCTACCAGCAACGTATCACTGCCGATGGCTGCGTCATCCTCGATCACCGTGCTGCTCTTCCTCTTCGTCTCACTATCATAGTTGCAGGTCACAGTGCCCGCCCCAATGTTAGCGCGCTCACCGATGATGGCATCCCCCAAATAGCTGAAGTGATGCACCTGTGTCGCGCGGCCCAATCGCGACTTTTTGATCTCAGCAAAATTACCTACAAATACGTCAGCGGCCAGGTGAGCACCAAGACGCAGGTGAGAGAACGGACCGATATTAACCCCTTCGGCAACGCTAACCTCCTCCAGCATCGAAGCGACGATGCGGCAGCGGTCGCCAATACTAGAATCAATGACATGGCTATTGGGACCGATAAGGCAATCTTCGCCAATCCGCGTCTTTCCCTCCAGAAAGGTATTCGGGTAGATAATCGTATCTCGCCCTATCTGGACATCGGCATCGATGAAAATGGAGCTCGGCTGGATCAGGGTTACTCCGGAGAGCATCAAATCTCGGCGCACACGCCAGCGTAGCTCCTCTTCGGCCTCGGCAAGCTGTACGCGGTTATTGATTCCTTTAAGTTCAGCAAGATCGGTGACAGGACAGGTCTCTACAAGTTGCCTTTGACCAACGGCGATGCTGACCAGATCCGTCAGATAGTATTCTCCCTTGCGGCTGATAGGGAGGAGAGATAGGTTTTGCCATAGCCAATCAGCGGTAAAGCAATAGACACCACCGTTAACCTCTTTGATCAGTTTCTGCTCGGAGTTAGCTGCCTCCTCCTCAACGATGGCCATCATCCGCCCATCTGCGCTGCGCACGATCCGACCATAGCCGATGGGATCGTCGACCATGCCGGTAAGCATAGTTATGCAGGCCCTACTTTGGGTGTGAGTATCGCTTAGATGTTGAAGAGTAGCTCCACGGATCAAGGGCGTATCACCATAAAGCACCAACACTGTCTCAACCCTGCCCTGCAACCGTGATTGGGCTTGCCAAACGGCGTGTCCAGTGCCCAACGGTTCGTTTTGCTCGACGAAAGTGAGAGTGTCGCCAAGTGTTTGGCGCACCTGCCCCCCACCACGGCCGAGCACGACGACGACCTCTTTGGCATCGATAGACTGTACCGCCTCGAGGACATAGGTGATCATCTGTTTGCCGGCGAGACGGTGCAACACCTTAGGCAATTTAGAATTCATGCGTACGCCTTGTCCGGCCGCCAAAACTACGACCCCTATCACTGGCGCATCTCCTCTAAATAAATAATGGTTAATCCATCACTCACCGGAGCGTAGTCACCCTCGCTGGAGATGGCGACTATCCGTTTGTAACGCCATGGATTAACCATTGTTATCTAAGCTAGAATTGGTGCCACTCTCGTACGTGACAATAACATCCTCGCCAACAAGATGAGCCGCGACGACTTTCCTATGCAGACCTCTTTACCTCTGCCTGAGAACATACTAAGGGACGATCGTCTAAATGTCAAGTTTGGTGGGGCCGAAAGATTAGGGGAAGGATGATATCCTGTTTCACTTTCTGAAGCCAGGCAGCATTCTGGTTCAATCTCTCTTCGTCTGCCTCAATGGCTTCGCCCACTCGTCTCGGAGCGGTGCCCCCAGGACAATCCCGCGCTGCCACAGCTGTTTCTACCGTGATCTGATACACATCTTCTGCAAAAAGGGGGGAGAAACGGCGATAGTCCTCAATGGTCATATCTGCGAAGGTCCGGCCGTTAGCCAGGCACCAGGAGACCATCTTTCCGACCACCTCATGGGCTTGGCGAAAGGGTAGCCCCTGCCGTACCAGATAGTCGGCAATGTCTGTAGCTAAAGAGAAATCAGCCTCAGCCGCGGTGCGCATGCGCGTCGCACGTATCTTCATCGTTTGGAGCAAGGGACTAAAGATAGCTAGACACGAGAGCAAAGTATCAACAGTATCGAAAAGGGCTTCCTTATCCTCTTGCAAATCCCGATTATAGGATAAGGGAAGGGCCTTAAGCACCACCAGCATAGCAACCAGGTGGCCGTAGAGACGGCTGGTCTTGGCTCGCACCAGCTCAGCCACATCAGGGTTCTTTTTTTGAGGCATAATGCTGCTGCCAGTGCAGTAGGCATCGTCGAGCTCGATGAAGCCGAATTCGCTTGATGACCAAAGGATAAGATCTTCAGCCAGGCGTGACAGATGCATCATAGACAAACTAGCAGCAGCCAAATATTCAATGACGAAATCACGGTCGCTGACGGCGTCAATGCTGTTGCGACTTATGGAGGCAAAGTGTAGCTCCTGAGCTAGGCTCTCTCGATCGATCGGATAAGGAACGCCAGCCAGAGCTCCAGAACCAAGGGGCAAGACATCAGTACGCTGGTAGCAGTCCTGGAGACGTGCGATGTCTCGCTGGAACATCTCGAAATAGGCCAGGAGATGATGGGGCAGGAGAACCGGCTGGGCACGCTGCAAATGAGTATAGCCGGGTAAGATTACGTCGCAATGCTTCTTAGCCAGATCAAGAATGGCTTTTTGCAAACCGATGAGTCGCTCAACCGAGTCAGCGATCGCTTCTCGCAGATAGAGACAGAGGTCAAGGGCGATCTGATCGTTCCGACTGCGAGCAGTATGCAGTTTGCCTGCCAGATCACCAATCTTCTCTTGCAGGCGGGCCTCTATCGTAAGGTGGATGTCTTCCAGATCAAGGCAAAACTGCAATCGTCCACCCTCAATCTCGCCTAGGATCTCGTGCAGGCCAGCACAGATCGTCTCCGCCTCTTCAGAGGAGAGGATTTGCTGCTTAGCCAGCATGCGACAGTGAGCGATGCTGCCGGCGATGTCATAACGGTAGAGGCGCTGATCGAAGGGGATAGAGGCAGTAAATTCCTCAACCAGCCGGCTGGTATCCTTGGCAAATCTTCCACCCCATAACTTCATCTTGATCGCCTTTCAAACCTGATTCAAATGATCTTTAAGCTGAGAGGTGTTTAACGGCACCCCTCAGCTTAAAGACCCCAGCCTTTAAGACTTAAGCGGGAGAGAAAATGCCCCACGAACCTCGCCTAGAGAGGTATCATCCCTCTGGATTTCCCCTGATTCAAGGGTTTTTGATCCCCACCTCTGGAGGCATAATCTCAGGGATCTCAGCCGCTGGGGTGAAGAGCTGCACCTGGGCTTGTGTCTTCAAAGGCAATCCCCAGAGCTTAATGAAGCCCTCCGCCGCCCGGTAATCGAAGAGGTCGCCTTTGTCGTAGGTGGCTAAGGAATAGCTATACAGTGATTTTGGCGAATGGCGCCCCACTACCTGACTGGTTCCCCTAAATAGTTTCATCCTGATTGTGCCTGTCACGTGACGTTGTGAGCTGGCCACATAGGCGGCTAGATCCTGGTGAAGGGAAGAGAACCATAATCCGTTGTAGATAAGGTCAGCATATTCAGCCGCAACCTTGGACTTGAAGCGGGCAGCGTCCTTGGTCAGTGTTAAATCTTCCAGGCTCTGATGTGCCTTATGCAACACGACCGCGGCCGGGGCCTCGTATATCTCACGCGACTTGATACCGATGAGGCGATTCTCAATGTGATCAATGCGCCCTACGCCGTGTTCACCAGCCAAATAGTTCAGATTACTGATAAGCGACACTCCGTCCAGGCGTTTCCCATCTATGGCCACCGGGATGCCCTTCTCAAACTCTATTTCCAAGTAGAGCGGCTCCACAGGTGTATCCTCTATCCGACGCGTCCATTCGTATACCTCTTCAGGTGGTTCCGCCCAGGGATCTTCCAGGACGCCACACTCGATGCTCCGACCCCAAAGGTTTTGGTCAGTGCTGTAAGGGGAGCGCACCGTCGCCGGTACCGGTATATTGTGCTTAAGTGCATACTCTATCTCCTCCTCGCGTGACATCTTCCACTCCCTGATAGGAGCAATGACTCTCAGTTCAGGGGCCAGGGCGGTTACGGAGACGTCGAAACGGACCTGGTCATTGCCTTTTCCAGTACAGCCGTGGGCTACGGCTGTTGCCCCTTCTGCACGAGCCAGGTCAACCATCAGCTTAGCAATCAATGGTCGAGCCAGGGCTGTGGCCAAGGGATACTGGCCCTCGTAGATGGCCCCAGCTTGTAGCGCAGGGAAGACGAAATGGCGCACAAAAAGCTCCTTTGCATCTACAACCACGGCCTTGATCGCACCGATTTTTAATGCTTTCTCCCTGATCATTTCCAGGTCACGATCATTAGCCCCCAGGTCAACGGTAAGGGCTATCACCTCCAGGCTGTATTTTTCAGCCAGCCATCTGATAGCTACCGAAGTATCTAAACCGCCTGAATAGGCCAGGATTACCCTCTCCATACGTGTCTCCTCTCGATCATCGGCGTTCTCTGCCTCTTACCAATACTCTTTTAGTCCAGGAAGGTGATATCCAACATAGTTCAAGAATACGCCAATGTTAATATACCCCCTCTATTTTGTCAATTTGACAAGGAGGTCATGGGATGCAACACAACCCCCCTTCCAGTTCAGATACATGATGTACAGGGGTATGAGTAGTAGTCGTAGTATGAGGGAGGGGGTCTGGGGGAGGGAGACTCATAAGTTGGCCAAGTTGTGGATAAGTCCCATCCCCAGCCTAGCACAAGGGGAGAACCAGCTGGTACTATACAG
>JAMCVK010000023.1 GCA_023475225.1 Chloroflexota bacterium | reverse complement strand
CTGGGCTGCTTCAGCACGAGGAGGAACCGTTCCCCATCCTCGAAGGACACCACGTCTGAGGGCAGGGGCACGAAGGGGCGCAGGGCCTCCACCAGTTCTGCCCGCTGGATGACCAGCCCGCTGATGTTCAAGGGACTGAGGGGGATGGGTGTGCCTGCCCCCTCCAGGGAGAGGGGCCTCTGCCCATCACCCACTAACTTGAGCCGTACCTTGCCCACGGTGCACCCCCCACGAAAAAGATAAAAGAGGACGGTTGTTCGTCCTCTTCATCGCCAGTGCGGATGGCCAGCGCTCTTCTTTCGAAAGGAGAGGGATGAGGCCAGGATGGAGAGATAGATCGCTAGGGGAAACGCCCTTGCTGCTTATGAGGGGGGTTGAAGGTCAACGGCCAGGTTGTCCTTCCCACAAGACCCTCCTAAGAGATGGGTGATAGGATGCCCGCTCGCCCATTGCTTGAATTATATAGGCAGAGGGGAGAGTTGTCAAGGGGTTTTCCTTTTTGGCTGCACCCCATTTTTGGGGAGAAAGTCAGCCGAACGAGGAAGAGTTGGTGGGACAAGCCCTGATCCTCTGGACAGTAAGTGCTAAGGTCTCTGGGGGGGTGGGACTTTGCTATTTATAAAGGATTGGAGGGATAAGGAATGTTATGCCGTTGTGCTTAGCTATCCGACAAGATTTTCCGATAGAGCTCAAGGGTGCGTTGCACCATAATATCATGGCGGAAATGCTGGGTCACCCGCTGAATGGCCCCTTGACTGAGGCGCTGGTAGAGAAGCGGATCGGAGAGGAGGCGCTCTATTGCCTGGCCTAGGGCCGTTGGATTGCCTGGCTCGACAACTAGTCCTGTCTCCTCATGGATGTTTACATAAGAGGTACCTGTGCCCAGCTCAGTGCAAACCAGCGGCTTTCCACAGGCCATCGCCTCCAGTTGAACAAGACCGAATGCCTCGCTGCGCTCTACAGCTGGCAATACGAAAACATCGCAGGCATGGTAATAGGCCGGTAGGTCAGCATCAGGGATCTCCCCCAGGAAGTGCACTCTGTCTTCCAGGCGAAGGAGGTGCACCCGGGACTGGAGGTTCTGCGCCAGCCCTGGACCGATGAAGAGCAACTTGATGGACAGTCCCGCCATGGCTTGGAGCAGGATATCCAACCCTTTATAGTAGCGATATTGTCCGACAAAGAGGACGATCGGTGTCCCATAGCACTGCCTTATGGCCTGTACCTGTGTTTCATCGACCCTCTGGAAGCGCTGGAGCTCGATACCAGGTGGGATGGCCACGCACTTGGAGGAGAATCGTCGTAGATACGGTGAGGTTTCGATGTAATTGGGGCTGCTGGCGATAAGGCGGTCAGCCCTCTCCAGGACCCTCCAGAGAAACGGTTCATACAATCGGAGCAGCCCCTTCTGGCGGATGATATCACTATGATAGGTGAGTACCATACCCCGGCTTCGCCCAGCGAGCAGGTAGGAGAGCTCGCCCCAGGGGTAGGGGGAATGGAGGTGTATGATATCGGCGGGCAGCCGTGCTACCCAGCGAAAGAGCGACCAGCTTAAAGGTGTGCGAGCCAGGGTGAACAGCTGTCCAGCCCTGATCAGGCGCACCCCGTCGTCCTGTTCGATGACTGTTCGCCGTCCAGTGTTGGCCACCAGGATGCTTACCTCCAGGTCTGGCTGTCTGGCCAGGTGTCGGCACAGCAGTCGAAGGTGGCTCTCGATCCCACCCACCATGGGATAGTAGTTTTTGTAAATATGTAGAACTTTCAAGGCGAACCGATCCTCTCATAGATAGATACAATCTGCTGGGCTATCTCCGTCCAGGAGAACTGCCCGGCCCGACGCAGCCCCTTGGCGCTCAGATCATCTCGCAAACGGTTATCCTGCAGAACTCTGACCATAGCCTCACTCAGCTGGGTGACATCGTAGGGGTCTACTGTTATGGCTGCCTGGCCGACCACCTCCGGCAGGGAGGAGGTGTTGGAGCAGACGACAGGTGTGCCGCAGGCCATAGACTCCAGTGGTGGCAGCCCAAAACCCTCATAAAGGGAGGGGAAGACGAAGAGGTCGGCCAGGTTGTAGAGAGCGGGGAGGTCATCCTCAGGCACCTGCCCCAGTAGACGTACTCTTTCCTCTAAGTCCTGGTGGGCCAGCACCTCGCCCAGGTGGCTAGTCCATTCTTCCCACCATCCAGCGATGACCAGAACATGTTCTATGTCCGTATAGACGAGAGCAAAGGCCTTGATGAGGCGTATGAGGTTCTTATGAGGTTTATTCGTTCCCACATAGAGGATGAAATGGGCCGGCAAACGATACCTCTGGCGTACCGCCTGTAAAACGGCCCTCTCTAAAGGCCGATAACGGTGAGAGTCTACTCCAACAGGGACCACGGCTAATTTTTCTGGCTTTACTCCCAGGTAACGATAGAGATCGTGCTGCGTGGCCGAAGAAATAGCCACGATCTCCTTGGCCGTGGCGACATTCAGGCGCATGGCCAGATGGAAGAGGAACCTGGTCAGCGCTGAGGGAAAACAGTCGGGATAACGATAGGGGATCAGGTCGCAGACCGTGACGATGGCTGGACAGGGCAGCAGGTAGGGTCGGATATAGTAGGGTGAGTGAAAGAGATCCGCCCGCTCACGCCTAAGAACAAGAGGAAGCGTGGCTTGTTCGACTATCGAGAGGGTAGACACAGAGACTTCCCGCAACTCCACGTTAGCAAAGCAGGACAGCTCTTTCAGATCGAAGCGGCTATTGGACAAGCGTGGGTTATAAAAGATCAGGAAGGTGTGTTGAGGTGCAGCCTGAGCCAGGGCTCGGCTTAGGTCCCAGGTATAGCGACCTATGCCCGGAAAATGGTCCTGAATGTAGCGGCCATCAAGGGCGATGCGCACTTTTAATCCTCGCCTCTCGATCTCTATTTGAGATTGAATATCTCCCCCCAAACCCCCATAGGGGGGTTCAGGGTAGCCCTACGGGCTTTATTTTGTGGGGTACCCTCACCCCCTGCCCCCTCTCCCGCTTTGCGGGAGAGGGGGGAAGAGGCTAGAGCGGAGCCCTAGAACCCTCCCAGAAGGGGGGCCCCCCTTCTGGACTACCCCCACTCCAGCGGGAGAGAGAATCTGATCATTGACTGCATGCCGATACAATCTTGGTAGGGCACATCCCCAGACCCCTGCCAAAGAGGCTGCGCCTCCCTTGGAACCCCTGTTGTTCATCTTCTATTTAACTGAACATGCCGATAGACGTCCAGGGTACAGCGGGCCGTCTTCTGCCAGGTAAACATCTTCGCCCTCTCTCGCCCTTGTCCAGCTAGCCTCCGGCGCAGGTCGCTATCAGTAAAGACCTGATCCATCGCCCTGGCCAGGCTGGCGACATCGTGGGGGTCTACCGTTAGGGCCGCCTCACCGACCACCTCCGGCAGGGAGGAGGTGTTGGAGCAGACGACGGGCGTGCCGCAGGCCATAGACTCCAGTGGTGGCAGCCCAAAACCCTCATAAAGGGAGGGGAAGACGAAGAGGTCGGCGGCTGTGTACAGAATAGCCAGCTCCTCATCTGGTAGATGACCCAGAAAGCGGATGCTCGTGGCCCTATCCACCGTGAGCTGCTGGAGGACAGAGCGGTGGTGCCAACCTGCTCTCCCCACGATGACTAACTGATGAGAGAGATTACCAGTACCGTGGAGAGCACTATAAGCGTCAAGCAGAGCAGGAATGTTTTTCCGTGGTTCGATGGTGCCGACAGAAAGAATAAAGGGCTGTTGGATAGCGTATCTTTGGAGAAGGCGTTGGCGCTCCTCATCCGTGCGGTTCACGAAGTAGCAGTCATCCACACCGAGGTGAATCACGTGGATCTTCTCTTCCGGCATGGCGATCCAGCGCAGAAGATCGCGCTTGCTACTCTGGGAATCGACGATTATAGCACCTGCTGAACGTACGGCCAGGGGGACCATCATCCTCAGGTTCAACCGATTGCCCAGCGTATGACAGGAGGGGAAGAGGAGAAACGATAGATCATGTATGGTTACAACGGCGTTGATTCGTCTTAAAGGTGGCAGGAGATAGTCGGTGCCGTGGAAAAGGTCGGTGTCCCCCAACAGCCCATCCATAGTTGAACCGAGACGATAGGCCAGGAGGAGCAAAAGTCGCCACTGCTTATTGCCCAGGGGAATGACCCGCTTGGGCAGATGGTTCAGGGGGGCTGGGGGGCTGCCCTGAAGCCCTCGGTTATAGAGAAGGCTGAGGTTATCCCCGCTGTCCAGTTTTAAGAGACCTTCAATCAGCTTGGTTGTATAGCGGGCGATGCCCGAGATCGGCTGAAGGGTGGGGGAAGCATCGAGACAGATGTTCATGGCCCTAACAGGTCGTGATAGATGTCTGCCATTGAACGGACATGCTTCTCTATAGAGAAGAGCTGTCGCACACGTTCTTCCCCCCGTCTGCCCATCTCTTGAGCGCGCTGGGGATCATTGAGTAGCCTCACCATCGCCTCGGCGAGAGCAGTTCCATCCTTGGGGGGGACCAATAAGCCTGTCTCGCCGTCTGTGATCATCTCAGGAATACCGCCCACTCGGCTGGCTACGATCGGCTTGCTCAGGGCCATACCCTCCAGCAAGGCGCGTGGTAAGGGATCAGGCTGGATGGGGGGATGAATGAGAATATCCATAGAGTCAATCAGTGAGATTGCATCCTGGCGAAAGCCGGTGAAGATGGTGTGAGAGAAAAGTCCCAGTTCAGCGGACAGCTGTTTCAACCGTGGCGCGAAGTCCTGCTCAGGGGTAGTATCCTCGCCCACGATGAGGAATTTAGCCTGAGGCATGGTCTTTATAAGACATGCCGCAGCGCGCAGAAAGTAATCCTG
Source organism: Chloroflexota bacterium (assembly GCA_023475225.1). Lineage (NCBI taxonomy): Bacteria > Bacillati > Chloroflexota > Chloroflexota bacterium. The sequence goes on along the minus strand of JAMCVK010000023.1, from coordinate 2,070 downwards.
TCCCTTCCAGGGTATGAGCTGTCCGACGCAGCCGATTAGGGGTGTATTGGGACTGAGCCCCATCTCCTCCCTGATCCTGGCACCGTTTGCCTCGGCCCGGCATTGAGCGACATCGATGCCATTGTAGATACACCGCACCTTGCGGCTGGGGGCGAACTGTCTGGCGCAAGCCTCTGAGACGGCGATGACCCTATCTGGTAGGTATTTGATCAGGCTTATCAGGGCAAAACGACGCAAAGGGGTGGTTACCAGGATGTCTCTGATGTGCCAAATGATGGGTATTCTGGCCATCCTGGCGGCCAGGGTACAGGGTAGTCCCATCTTATGGGAGTTGATGTGAAGGAGGTTGTAGCCACCATCCTTGATAAGGTGGACAAGGTTTGTCGTACTGGACCTTAGCTCCTTCGCCTGTCCCCAGAGGTTGGCTGGAGCACTGGCGAATCGTGAGGCCGTCAGGGGGAGGATGATTACCTCAAGCCCATGGCGACGAGCCATGTCTGGTAGAAGCCCTTCCGCTGGACAGACCAAAGTGGCCGTGAACCCCTCTCTGGGCAGGCGAATCAGCAGGCTCAAGGTGCTCCTTTCCGCGCCTCCTAATCGGCTGACTGGATTGACGAAGAGAAGGCGGCGATCTTCCACCGCTGCTCCCTTAGTGCACCGGAGGGGGAGTCAAAGAGAGCACCAGCATGATGATGACGATGATAATTAGGGCCACGAAGACGATCTGTTTAGCCTGCATCCCTTAGATATCCTTACGACCACTTCTCTAAATGCGCCGGGCAAGACGCTAACCGTGTTTCAGGGCCCAATCGTAGGGTATTTGATCCGTATTCCACGGTAGACGATACTCATCGGGTGCCTCATAGTTGTACAGCTCTGTGGGAAAATTGAGCAGTAGCGATGGCTCTACTCCAATAGTTTTGTAGCCGTGATAGACCCCGATAGGTATCTTAAGCAAGATATTGTTACGCTCCCCAAGGAAAAACTCCTGGACCTCACCCTTGGTCGGCGAACCCTCTCTGGCATCGTAAAGAACTACCTTGGCCATCCCTTTGACGACGACGAAGAAATCATCCTGTTTCTTATGGTAGTGCCAGGCTCGTATCACCCCGGGGTAGTTGAGGGAGACGTATACTTGGGCGAAACGTTCGAATATTTCATCATCGGTGCGCAGGATCTCCATCAGCGCCCCGCGCTCATCAGCGTTGGGCTTGAGCTGCTTGATGTGGATACCCTCAATCACCCTGATCCCTCCTTACCGATTTATCTTATCTCCTCTTGCCTTTTCGCCTCTTGCTTTTGGAGTTAGGTGTGCCGGCTGGTCTGGGTTTTGGTTTGGGGAGATATTTTTTACGGAGACGTTCGGCTTGATAGGCCGCCTGTCTAGATGGGTAAAGCCTAAGGAAGAAGTAGGTCAAATAAGCGCTGAAGCCAAGGGCAGCCAAAAGGATGATATACAGCCACGCCCTGGCTGAGAGGATGGGAATGGTGAGGTAACGAAAGAGTAGGAACAACAGGCCGCTCCCAGCGAGGCCCATGCCGATAGTGGCGAATCGCCTCGCTAGCTGGCCCTTGTAGGATGATGGCTCGAAGAGCCTCTCTCGGAAGAAGTAATAATAGAGGCTGATGGCCAACCCGAGGAGAAAAAAGACAACCAGGGCGATATCGTAGGGACCGGGAGGCCCGGGATTAGGGTCAAACCAATGCGGCATATTGAACAGCTGCTCCAGATTTAAGGGAGGCATGGCTGATTCTCCTGTAAAGTATTCTAGGGGCATTATAGCAAGGCTGTTCAGGTACAGCAAGCCAGCCCCCCGAGCCCGGATGCGTCCAAGAGTTCGCAGTTGCAAGTGGGGGAAAAAAGCGATAGGCTCTCGTGCAAGAAGCAAATAACTTACAAGAGGAGAGCCTATGCCGACGATCGAATTGACCGCCAAAGTAAGTATATCACTGGACGATCCGAGTGTCGCCTCTTTGGAGGGGCAAATCCATTCCCAGTTGCGTAAGGTGGCGAAAGCAGATGCTGGTCAGGGCCTGTCAGGAAGTGGAGCAGCGCACTCTGGAAGAAAA
>JAMCVK010000022.1 GCA_023475225.1 Chloroflexota bacterium | reverse complement strand
CAGTTTCGCTGCCGAAGGCAACTAAGGCCAGTCCTTGGCGGCCTGCAGCTAATCATCCTTGGCGTAGGCAGGTAATGGTGACAAAATCACTGAACAATTAGGGTGACATTTTCACTGGACAACAACATGCCCAGTTTCCAACTAGCTTAAGTCGCAAAATTTGCCGTAGCTATAGTCGGATTAGGCCTTTCGGTCCACTCTTCATTATGGTAAAATGCACATCAGATGGCCACTCTAAGACTTGCGCATCGGAGGGGGTGTGTGATGCAAGCAGAGATCGCTAAATTCCTCCATTTTCTCAGCGTAGAAAGAGGCTTCTCAGAGAACACCTTAGCGGCCTACCGTAATGACCTGACCCAGTTCTACCAGTTTGTGCTTGATGCGGAGGCTCGCCAATCAGGAGCCAGCGGTAGAACACCGCCTGACCCCAAGGGCAACGAACTTGATTGGTCAAAGGCAACCAGGATGCGGATCATCTCATTTATCTTGCAGCTCAAGGAGAGGCGCTATGCGCCGGCCAGCGTAGCCCGCAAGATCGCCGCCGTCAAGTCCTTCTTCCACTTCCTGACCGCCGAAGGCATGATCCCGGAGGATCCCACAGAGAACCTAGCCTCACCGAAGGTAGATAAGGTCTTGCCACAGACGTTGACCATACAGGAGGTTGATGAGCTATTGGAGCAACCCGCTCGTCTCTCCACCCCTGAGGCTACCCGGGATAAGGCTATGTTGGAGATGCTCTACGCTACTGGCATGCGGGTTAGTGAGCTCATGGCCCTCGACCTGGCTGACGTGGACCTCTCAGCCGGCTATGTACGCTGCGTTGGCAGGGGAGCAAGGGAACGTATCATACCTATAAGACCACAGGCGATTAAACCCCTGGAGGATTATCTGCAACAGGCCCGCCCTATTCTCACGCGGCATACGGACCAGCAAGCACTCTTCGTCAACCACCGGGGCGAGCGGCTAACGAGGCAGGGGTTTTGGCTAATCGTCAAGTCTTACGCTAAACAAGCGAAGGTGAGCACCAACATCACACCGAACATCCTGCGCCATTCCTTCGCCACTCACATGCTACACAGCGGGGCCGATCTCCACTCCATTCAGGAGATGTTGGGGCACGCTAGTATCACTACCACTCAAATCTATACCCATCTCCCTAAAGAGAACATTTCAGAAGCCTACAGTTCAAATTAACCGATTGCCTCACAGGGCAGGGGACGTCCAGCCAAAGACCCGCTCGTCGATGAGGATTTTATGCCCCAGTTGTAAGAGGCAGAGTGAAGCTGAAAGTGGAACCTTGCCCCTCTACACTCTCGGCCCAGATACGCCCACCATGTGCCTGGACGATATGTTTGGCGATGGCCAGCCCCAGCCCAGTACCCCCTGAAGACCTGGACTTATCCGCCTTATAGAAACGCTCGAAGATGCGTGGTAAATCCTCCCCCGGGATACCTACCCCCGTGTCGATCACCGAGATCACGACGGCCTCGCTCTGCGGCCTCACCAAGACCTCAACCTTCCCTCCGGGTGGAGTGAATTTGATGGCGTTATGGACCAGGTTTACGATCACCTGCTGCACCCTCTCGCCATCAGCATAGAGCCTCGGGAGAGGTGGTGAGGCGACAATTTTCAGCTCGATGCCTTGCCTTTCCGCCTGAGGTCTCAAATGACCAACAGCCTCCTCTATAAGGTGACCAATGTCTAGCGCTTCCCACTTCAGCGGCACCTGCCCCGACTCGATACGGGATAACTCCAGCAGCTCCCTCACCAGCTGGGTAAGCTTATCTATCTCTAGATGGATCTTCCCTAGAAACTCCCTGGCCGTCGTTGGCTCCTCCAGCAGCGCGCCTTCCTCGAGAGTTTCCACAAGAAGCTTAAGAGAGGCAAGGGGAGTGCGTAGCTCGTGGGAAATATTCGCTACAAACTCCCGGCGTGTTGTCTCCAAACGGCGCAGCTCCGACACATCTTGCAGCAGCACTAGACCGGATGTAAAGGCACCCTCCTTGACAGGCATGGCCGTCACCCTTACAAAACGACTGGCCGGACCAAGACGGATCAACTCGGTAAACTGCTCACCTGATTGCTGACAACGTTGCCATAACTGATGCAACTCATGATCGCGCACTGCCTTGATGAAGGAGCGTCCCAATACCACGTCGGATGATATTCCTAAAATCTTGGCCGCGGCTGGATTCACCAACGCAACCCGGCCATCATGGCCGGTGATCACTACCCCATCGGCCATCCTTGATAGAAGAGTCACTATCCTGTTCCGTTCACTGGAAAGGCTGTCGATGGTCCTCTTGGTACGCTCGGCCATTTGATTGAAGGACCAAGCTAGCTCTTCAATCTCGTCTCCTGAGGAGACCTTGACGGCCTGGTCCAGGTCACTGGCGGCCAGCTGCCTGGCCATCATAGTGAGCTTCTCGATCGGCTTCGTAATAGACCTGGCTACCAGTATGGCCAAAACGACGGCCAGCACAGCCATCACGAGGGCAAATATGACTACGATGACTCCTGTGAGGTCCGGCCGATATCCGAAGACTTCTAAGCATATCCCGAGGGTGAGCATGGAGCCGAAGATAAGAGCAAGGTAGGGAATAGCTATCCGCTGGCTGATGCGGCCGAACACCCTTTATCCCTCCAGGCGGTAGCCAACGCCGCGCACAGTGCGAATATAGCGGGGAGTGCTCGGGTCATCCTCGATTTTCTCGCGCAACCAACGAATATGTACATCCACCGTACGGGTATCCCCAGCATAGTCGTATCCCCAGACCCTCTCTAGCAAGGTATCACGGGAGAAGGCCTTACCTTTATTCCTCAATAAAAAAGCCAAGAGTTCGAACTCTCTTGGCCTCAGATCAATAACCGATCCTCGCTGGGAAACGCGGTGCTCAGCCAGGTTCAGCTCTAATTCCCCTACCCTCAACACTTCGGCTTTCTCCCCTTCCCATTTCGCCTCCTGAACCATCTGAACGCGTCGTAACGAGGCTTTGATCCGTGCGCTCAGCTCGCGCAGGCTGAAGGGCTTAGTTATATAATCATCGGCTCCCAATTCCAGACCTAAAACCTTATCGATCTCCTCCTCTTTGGCCGTAAGCATTAAGATAGGCACCATCGTCTCTTTGCGCAGGATACGACAAACCTCAAAGCCATCCAATTTCGGCAACATTATATCGAGGATGATCAGTTCAGGCTTCTCCCGCCTGGCCATCTCCAGGGCCTGCAAGCCATCGACAGCTGTATAGACCTCGTATCCTTCCCGCCGCAGGTTATAGCGGAGCGTTTCGAGTAAAGTAAGCTCGTCGTCAACAACGAGGATCTTAGCCATCGCCCCTTGTCAATCACACCTCACGGAACTCCCCCTCGATGGTACCCTCCTGGGGACCTTCTCCCCCACTCTGGGATGCACCAGCCTGGCTGGCCCCAGCCTGCCCATAGACAGCCTGTCCGATCCGCTGCAGGGAGAGGGAGAGATCCTCCATCGCCCGCCGTACCACCCCAATATCTGTACCCCCAAGGGCCTCGCGCAGGACACTCACCTTCCCCTCTACCTCACCGCGTAACTCAGCCGGCACCCGCTCCCCCTGCTCACGTAGCAGCCGCTCCGTGCTGTAAATAAGCCCATCAGCCTGGTTGCGTACCTCAATCTCCTCCCGCTTGCGCCGATCTTCCTCCGCATGCGCCTCAGCCTCACGCACCATCCGCTCCACCTCCTCCTTGCCGAGCCCACTGGAGGCCGTGATGGTGATGCGCTGCTCCCGCCCCGTCCCTTTGTCCCGCGCCGAAACGTTGAGGATACCATTGGCATCAAGATCAAAGGTCACCTCAATCTGGGGCACCCCCCGCGGAGCAGGCAATAGCCCATCAAGGATGAAGCGCCCAATGCTCTTGTTCTCAGCCACCATGGGACGCTCCCCCTGCAAAACATGAATCTCTACACTCATCTGATTGTCGGTGGCCGTGGTGAAGATCTGACTCTTGGCCGTGGGAATGGTCGTGTTGCGGGTGATCAGCGGGGTCATCACCCCTCCCAGGGTCTCAATGCCCAGGGTGAGGGGGGTCACGTCCAAAAGTAAGACATCCTTCACCTCCCCCTTGAGTACCCCAGCCTGAATGGCCGCCCCAACAGCCACCACCTCATCAGGGTTCACCCCCTTGTGCGGCTCCTTGCCAAAAAGTTGGCGCACCTTCTCTACTACCG
>JAMCVK010000021.1 GCA_023475225.1 Chloroflexota bacterium | reverse complement strand
GAAAAATACAACCGCTGGAAACGGGTGTGCCACCAAGCAAACCGGGAGCAACGATTAACTTATTGCTTGCACCTAGAGGATCGCAGGCAGGATTCACCTCATCGAGCAATACCTGCGCTATCAATCCTCGGCCACCGAACGCCTGGTAACCTTCCGACAGCGGCTCTTGTCTCACCGCAAGATTGTCCATATCGACACGAATAATCGTTTGCACTGTAAGCACTCCTTTGTCCAAGATTTCATATAACAGGAAGTGTACTTGTAGGTGAGCTGAGGTTGATGGGAAGCCTTCAGCGCAGCGGAGTGGCCATAGAAAGGCTCCTCCTTCTGCCAGCACAGTCTATCGCCTCACTAGCGATCTTGTCAAGATTGATGAGACGGTTTACAGCGGTTGTATTTTTCCCCATATTTGTTAAAATAGCAGTTGGAAAATTGATCCAGCCCCAAAAGGGAGCCTGCTGTCTTGGCTTCCCAATAAGACGTTGTCCCAGGTCAAGACTGTGTCTATAGAGGGGGCTGAAAATTGGGGCTGCCGAGGGATAGGTCTGCTCGGCCGGGGGTCTGAGGGTGTTCCATAATCTCGATTTCCACCCTATAATCCCCAAAAGAAAAGAGGATTTGAGGATTTGAGAAGCGTTTCTGAACGCCTTAAAGGGGTATAACCGTTGGAGAAGATTACATTGAGAGTACCGTCAATTTATGCTGATCATCACGCTATGGCTGTGCGCCGGGTCTTGTCTGCCCTGCCCGGGGTGAACGAGGTGGGGGTTAGCTCGGCCTTCAAATGGGTAAGGCTCACTTACGATGCCACCCAAGTCGATCTGGCACGTATCGAAGAGGCCTTGCGGGCCGCCGGTTACGACCCTGCCGAGGAGGAGACCGTGGCCACGATACCAGCGACAAAGGGAGATCCAGCCTGGCCCAGCCTTGGTCTGCGGGTCACTCAGACCAACATACTTGATCTCCAGATGTCTGGGGAGTTTCGTAAGTATTGAGTGTTCGCTCCACATCGGAAGATGGGGCTTGGGGGGAACAGCCAACTCCGATGGGGGTTGGGGAAACCTCTATTAGCCCGAAAGATTTTCTGGGGTAAATGTAATTAAGGAGGAGATTGATGACGATAAGAACGATCGATCCCGCTGCCGCCCAGCTCCTGGAGATGGCTCAAGCGGAGGGATTATCCACTGCCTTTCAGCGGGCCGAGGAGATGAAGCCCTGTCCCATTGGGGCTGATGGCCGCTGTTGCAAGAACTGTGAGATGGGGCCCTGTCGCCTGGTCAAAGAGGGACAGGTGGGCATCTGTGGGGCTACCCTGGAGACAGTCAGTGCCCGTAACCTGGCCAGGGCCATCGCCGCCGGCGCGGCCTCTCACTCTGATCACGGACGGGACCTCGCTTTCGCACTCCTGGCCGTGGCTGAGGGGACAGCCCCTGGTTACCAGATTAAAGACGAGGTCAAGCTACACAACGTAGCCCAATTCCTTGGCCTCAAGGTCGAGGGCAAGTCCAGGGAGGAGGTCGCCCGTGCCCTGGCCGAGAAATCCATCGCCATCTTTGGCCAACAGCGAGGGGCGTTGCCCTATCTTGCTCGTGCACCCCAGAGGCGCCAGGAGCTCTGGCAGAGGGTGGGGCTTATCCCGCGGGGCGTTGACCGCGAAGTAGTAGATATGTTGCACCGCACCCATATGGGGAACGATCAGGATGCCGAGCATCTCTTGAGGCAGGCTCTACGCACTGCCTTAGCCGATGGCTGGGGAGGCTCTATGTTGGGCACTGATCTCTCAGATATCCTCTTCGGCACACCCGGCCCCCTTACCGCCAAGGTGAACCTAGGGGTACTCAAAGAAGATGAGGTGAACGTCGTCATTCATGGCCATGAGCCCAGCCTATCGGAGATGATTGTGCTGGCCGCCAGGGCTCCTGAGCTGGTGGAGTACGCTAAAAGCAAAGGGGCGAAGGGCATTAACCTGGCCGGTATCTGCTGCACGTCTAACGAGGTCTTGATGCGCCAGGGCGTGCCCTCGGCGGGCAATTTCTTGAACCAGGAACTGGCCATCATTACCGGGGCGGTCGACGCCATGGTTGTAGATGTGCAGTGTATTATGCAGGCCCTCCCTGACCTGGCCACAAGGTTCCATACCGCAGTCATCACTACCTCGCCCAAGGTCAAAATCAAAGGAGCGACCCATATAGAGTTCGATGAACACCGAGCGATAGAGATCGCCAAACAGATCGTGCGTCTGGCCATCGATAACTTCCCCAAACGAGGGAAGGTGAACATACCCCAGGTGACTCAGGACCTGGTTCCTGGCTTCTCTCATGAGTACCTCGTTTATATGCAGGGAGGCTATTACCGTGGCTCCTTCCGCCCTCTAAACGATGCCGTCATTGATGGGCGCATTCGTGGCGTGGCTGGCGTCGTTGGTTGTAATAATCCTCGCACGCCTCATGATCAGGCCCATAACTATATTGTCAGAGAATTGATAAAGAATGATGTCCTGGTAGCCCAGACTGGCTGTGGAGCCCTGGCCAGCGCCAAGTATGGACTTATGGTCGGTCAGGCTATGGAGGATGCTGGTCCAGGCTTAAGGGAAGTCTGCGAGGCTATCGGTATTCCCCCGGTGCTGCATCTCGGCTCCTGTGTTGATAACTCCCGCATCCTCACTGTTCTCAGCCAGATGGCTACTGAGGGGGGGCTGGGGGAGGACATCGCTGATCTACCGGCCGTAGGCATCGCCCCAGAGTGGATGAGTGAGAAGGCTCTGGCTATTGGGGCCTACTTCGTCGCCTCCGGCGCTTACGTCATCTTTGGAGTAGGCTCTCCCGTGGGGGGAAGCCCAGAGGTCACCGACCTTATCAACCGTGGCTGGCAGGAGCTGGTGGGGGGAAGACTGGAGTTCGAGCCTGATCCAGCCAAGATCGTTGAAAAGTCCCTGCACCATATCGATGAGAAGCGGGCGGCTCTTAATCTGGCCACCTATGACCCCACCCGCTTCGGTCGAAGTGGCGACCGACGTCTCCTGGAGCTGCTGGCTATGCCCGAAGAGCAACGGCTGAGCAGCCTGCGCGGTCTGGCTGGCGCAGAGAAGGCCGTGGCGGTTTAAAGGAAGGAGGAAACAGGGATGTCTCGTTACATCGCTACGGCGGCTATTCGTGGTGCTAATCACATCGTCAAGGAGGCAGAGGAACTACTACAAAAGGCTATCGCCGAGCGTGGGCCGGAAGCGGCTGTTGCTTTCCCCAATACGGCCTATTATCTTCCCGTAATCTATGGGTTCAGTGGCCTTAAGGTTGAGCGATTGGGAGACCTCGTCCCCGTGCTCGAGCATGCTAAGCATCTTCTCCATCCCGTTCCAGCTGCTAGCCTGTGGCTACCCTATCTGGGTGAGACCCTTGATTGCGGGGTAGCGACCCTCCTGGCCGAAGAGGCGATCATGGGAATCCGTTTCGTCTATGGTGAACAACCGGAGAAGATGGATTGGGGTGGCTACACTGTTGGGGCCAGCTTCACCAGCCCCGATATGATCAAGGGCGACGGACGTCTGAATGGGCCAATTGACGACATCCAGCTACGTGCCTGGGGCATTCAGCTGGTGGACGGTCGAATGCCCGGTTTCGCGGCCATCGTTGGGGCAGCCAAGTCCAACGAGGTGGCGGTAAAGATTGTGCGCGAGCTACAGCGACGCAACATCCTGGTCTTTCTCTCTGGCAGCGCCGGCGGTCGTAGCATCATCCAACAACTCATGGAGGAGGGGGTGGAGCTGGGTTACGACACCTATACCGTCCCCTTTGGCACCAACACTATATCAGCCATTTACGCCTTGGGATTCGCCACCCGCTCAGCCCTGACCTTTGGTGGTCTTAAAGGTGGTCAGGCTCGAGAGGTGCTACTTTACAATAAATACCGTGTCTTCGCCTTCGTTCTGGCTTTGGGGGAGGTAGATGATCTGAAATACGCTACCGCGGCCGGGGCCATCAGCTATGGTTTCCCTACCATCGCTGATACAGTCATCCCGCAGATCCTGCCCCGGGGCATCACTACCTACGAGCACGTTGTCTCTATGCCCTTTGATGAACTCGAGGGTAGCGATGACCTGGAGCGCGCTGAGCGACTCATCCAGAAATGCATCGAGGTACGTGGCGTCAAAGTGCGTATCACGGAGATGCCCATCCCAGTGCCCTACGGTTCAGCCTTCGAGGGCGAGCGCGTGAGGCGGGACGATATGCGCGTCGAGTTCGGCGGCAAGGAGGGACGCTGTTTCGAGTACCTGGTGATGCGCGATCTAGATGAGGTAGACGATGGTAAGGTCGAGGTGATAGGACCCGCCATCGATGAATACAAGATAGGGGCCAATGTGCATCTGGGCATCATGGTTGAGGTGGCCGGCCGTCGGATGCAGAGGGATTTCGAGCCGGTCCTGGAGCGGCAAATCCACCACTTCATTAACGGTGCCTCAGGCGTGCAGCATATCGGGCAACGTGACATCACCTGGATTCGCATCAGCAAGGCCGCAGCGGAGAAGGGTTTCCAGCTCGAGCATCTGGGCAAGATCCTCCACGCCCGCTTCCACGCTGATTTCGGGGCCATCGTAGACAAGGTGCAGGTCAAGCTTTACACAGATGAGACCCAAATTGAGCACTGGCTGGAGAGGGCACGTGCGGCCTATCAGGAGCGCAACGTGCGCCTGGCCGATATGGTAGACGAGTCGGTAGATACCTTCTACTCCTGTACACTCTGTCAGAGTTTCGCTCCGAACCACGTCTGCGTAATCACCCCGGAGCGGCTGGGGCTCTGTGGCGCTTATAACTGGTTGGACTGCCGGGCCTCCTATGAGATAAACTCTACTGGCCCGAACCAACCCATCCCCAAGGGTCGCTGCCTGGACCCAGTGAAAGGCTACTTCGATCGGGTGAACGAGTTCGTTCAACAGAACTCTCATGGTGCGGTGCCGGAGGTGGCCCTCTATTCGATCATGGAAAATCCTATGACCGCCTGTGGCTGTTTTGAGTGTATCGCCATGCTTATCCCCGAGGCCAACGGGATAATGGTCGTCTCCCGCGAGGACCCCAGCATGACGCCGGCGGGCATGACCTTTTCTACCCTGGCCGGTATGGCTGGTGGGGGATTGCAGACGCCTGGGGTAATGGGGGTGGGCAAGTATTACCTCATTAGCAAGAAATTCATCTCCGCCGATGGGGGGCTCAAAAGGATTGTTTGGCTCTCCTCCTTCCTGAAGGAGAGCATGGCCGAGGAGCTGCAGGCCGCAGCTGAACGAGAAGGGGAACCAGACCTCATCGAGAAGATCGCCGATGAACGCGTGGCCACCACACTTGAGGAGCTGCTACCCTTCCTGGAGGAGAAGGGGCATCCGGCTCTGACTATGGAGCCGTTGCTCTGATCAGTCAAGGGGCTTCAACCTCTGCTGTTTGGGAGACGGGATATGTATTTGGATGGTCAAGGATGTTGGCTGCATCAGGCTTTTGAACGGCGTTTTCTGCGGGTAACGCCACGGGAGGCCGTACATAAGCTACTTCACCTGGATGAGGAGTTTGAGCGGTTTGAGCAAGAAACCGGTTACCGCATGACAGAGCAGTTGAGGACCGCGGCTGGGGCGAGGTTGAGGGAGATCGGGCGGGAGGAGCTGCGATAGAGTTATCCTCCAGTCTCCTGACTGAAGGTGTTGAATAACCAGGGGTTCCAAGGGGGCGCCGCCCCACCGCTGGGAGCGAAGTAGGATGCAGCCCAGGTTCAATCCCCCTTCTCCCACAGTGTTGGGGGTAGTCCAGAAGGGGGTGACCCCTTCTGGGAGGGTTCTAGGGCTCCGCCCTAGTAGGGGCGAGGTGACCTCGCCCCTACTTTCGCAAAGCGGGAGAGGGGATTAAGGGGGTGAGGGTGCCCCAGAACATAAAAAGCCCGCAGGGCTACCTTGAACCCGCCGAAGGCGGATTTGGGGGAGATATTCACTCTAGCTAAGGGGGAACCGATGAAGGTGAATAACCATACAGAGATAACGCCAGAGCCCGTTAGGGAGGCACCAGGTGTGGCCGTGCGCTGGCTCATCACCAGGCGTGATGGAGCGCCAAATTTCGCCATGCGCCTCTTCGAAGTCGAGCCAGGGTGTGACACTCCCTTTCACACCCATCCTGAGGAGCATGAAGTCTTCGTCGTAGGGGGCGAAGGGCTGGTGAGGGGGGAGAGTGGAGATGTGCCCCTTAAGGAGGGCATGGTCGTCTTCGTCTCTCCCAATGAGAAACACCAGTTCGTCAACAGAGGTGAGGGGACACTGCGCTTCCTCTGCGTGATCCCTTTGCTCGCTTAAGAGGGGCTGGCACTTACTAAAATAGCTATCTTCGCCCGCTGTAATGCTAAAGCACCAGAGATGGCCTCTGTTCCGTTGTAAGGAGTTGTTCGTCGGCAACCTCTTTGCTCAGGATATGACGTAAGATGGCAATGGAGGTAGCATAGGCAGAGTCCATGCCATAATATGACTGCCGCTTTGCCCCCAGATTCTTGCCCCGCGTGTAGGGGGTGTCTGAGGCGTAGTGTAACAGACCGATGACAAAGGGCAACTTAGTGAAGTTAATGTTCTCCCCAACCGGGTAACGGGTCGGATAGATGCTTTCATAAAGGGCATTAAGGTACGGCCCGGCCTCCATCTCCACCACGGTATAACTCTCGCGGTAATAGAGTTCCAGGTATTGGCGATTTTGCAGGAAGGTCCCCTTTACAGAGACCGTTTTCTGATTGTCTAAAACTGAGCCGTAGATCAAGAAGGGGCTTATATCCTGGGCCGTAAAGCAGTTGTCAAGCCAATAGGTATTTCCCGAATGCTCGTCAAACACTACATTAGGGATCATCACGTCACCAATGCTGCCATTCAAGGTGGCCGCTTTGCCGAGGATATAGATGCCCTTGAAGCGGCCGACCTGCTCGGCCAGCTGGCGCAAGATGTGATAGGCAGCTAATCCTAAGGGATATTCGATGTTGAGAACGATGGCGTTGCTCCGTTTCAGTGAGTCCAAATTATCCATCTGTAAACGGGGATCGAAATCTCGGGGGATAAGCCTGGCCAGGTCTATTATTTGAGCATCTATATCGAGTCCAGCGGTGCTGCGAACGTAGTAGATGCCTCTTTCTTCCTCCTCCCGGCGCCGTTCTTCTTCCATTCGTTTGGCCCGCGGGCCATCGAGGCTGTATTTCCTGGCCGTGTAGTACAGGAAATTCTCTCGACTGCTCTTGACCTCCCCACGCTGTAGCTTCTCATACTCAGGTAGCAACTCCGCATCGCCTGTCATCTTCACGAACTGCTCGAGTTCCTCCTTGCGACGCAGGGCGAAGCCAGAAAGAGGATTGACCAGGCTATGCGTATTACTGGAGACGAAATAGACAGGTCTCTCAGCAAGAGGTAGGTCGGTCAAGCAGTCACCGATGGCGGCCCACCATTTTCGCGTCGCTTTAGCATAGCCAACGTGAGAACCGCCGAGCATACGTATCGCGAAGTTCCTTTCCATCTTGCCCATCAGGAGGAGATTCAGCCAGAAGTTCTCCCCCCACACTGCTTCGAGGCGTACCCAGTCGTCGGCACTCAGCAGTAGTCTTTCACGAATCACCTTAACTGTCTCTTCATAGCGTGGGGAGGTGGGCAACATCTTCATCCCCTCGATGATCATCTGTAAGGTAGTGGAGTCGGCATTGAGCAAACGATAAAACTTATTCCATTCGATCTGGAAGGCCACCAGTATGGGGATAAGGTCGTCAACATCCGAAGCACTGGCGATATATACGGCCAGCGTGTGTTGTCCATCAAAAAACCACTTACGACGGCGACCGGCCGCCTTTACAGCTGGCCATCTCTCCACATCACCAAATCCCTGCTCGCTGAAGACCTCGGCTGATTGCCCGAGGACTACCCGTCTCGTTTGCATGATGCAAGGGGGAAGGCGAAGAGTACAATAAATGAAGGCCGTCAGATCAGGGGCAGAATTTCGGGCGTTTGGATGCAAGCTAGAATCGATATTCAGGTGCGCTTGCAGCAAAGCCTTCATCTTAATCTCGCCGGAGCTACGCAGGAGGGTATTGTAGGTACGAATGTATAGTTCGACCTCCTGTTTTCCGGCCGGATAGGTCTCCGGCTGGGGCTGTTCTCCTTGAGCCATTCCCTTACCCCTGAAACGCCTTAAAATTAAGCAGTATTATAGCAGATTTTCAACTCGATCCTAGGGACTCAGCAAGCTCATGAGGAGGATCACGTCCATAGCGACGGCGGCGATGGCTGTTCCCCAACCTAGATAGTGGAAGGCGGCCCGATTGATATAGCTCCCTACCAAACTGCGTCGTCGCATCAGGAGCAAGAGAGGAATCACGGTGAAGGGCAGCAGTACGCCTAAGACGGCCTGGCTGATTACCAAGACCCCAAGGGGATCTAAACCAAGGCAAACTATGATTAAGGCCATCGCTAGAATGGCGATGAAGCCGAGACGGAACGGCTTATCACTGTGGTGTTGAGTGCCAAAGACGAAACCGCCGATGCCGTAGGAGCCGGCCATAGCACCGGTGATAGAGGAGGCAAAGCCAGCAAAGAAGAGGGCGAGGGCGAAAAGGTAGTGAGCGAGCTCGCCGGCCAAAGGGGTCAGGGTGATCGCTGCATCGGCGATGTCTCGGACCGCATGTCCTTGGCTGAAGAAGATGGCCGCAGCGACTATGATAATAGCCGCATTTATAAATCCACCAACAATCATACTCACAGTAGTATCGATGAATTCGTGGTGGAGTTTTGCCTCTGACCAATCCTTCTCTTGCACGATGGAGGAGTGCAGGTAAAGGTTAGAGGGCATGAGGATAGCGCCCAGAATGCCGACGGCTAGGAGGGTATTATTGGTGCTGAGGTGGGGAATCAAGCTGGAGCGCAGCACCTGGCCCCAGTCAGGGGTGGCGATGAACAGCTCGATCAGGTAGCAGAGACCGATGATCCCGACGAAGCCAACGATGATGTCTTCTACGTGATGGTATTGTCCGCGCCAAATGATGATAGCGGCGGCCAAGGCGGTGAGTGCTCCACCCAACCATAGCGGTATACCAAACAGCAAATGCAAGCCAAGCGCAGCGCCCAGTAGCTCGGCCATCACCGTGGCCACGCTGCCGATGAGCACCAATGGTGCTAGCAGGAGTGACCATCCCCGACCGAATTGGGTGGCGATGGCTTCGGAGAGACAACGGTGGCTGGCAACACCGAGTCTGGCAGCCATCTCCTGCATCAGGATGACCATCAGGGTGCTGAGCACCACTACCCAAAGGAGTTGATAGCCGTAGTTTGCCCCGGCCACCACATTGGTGGCGATATTACCTGGGTCGATGAAACCGACAGCAACAAGGAAGCCAGGCCCCATATCGGTGACCAGGGCCAGGAGATTATCCTTTTTGGCCTTCACGCTTTGGCCCAGAGTCATCTGGGTGGAAGAGACAAAAAGACGTTCGCGCTCAGAACTTCTTGTAGCGGTTGCGTGGGGCCCCACAGATCGGGCACTTCTCCGGAGGCTCACCCACTACTGTATGCCCGCATACGTCACAGATGAAGACATCGCCTATCTGGATATCCCTACCGCCTTCCACGGCCTGTCTGGCCTCGGTATAGAGGCGGGCGTGGATCTTCTCCGCCTCAAGGGCATAGTGGGTACTCCTTTGGGCTCCCCTCTCCTCCTGCAACCTGGCCACCTCGTTATAGGCCGGGTACATCTCTTCCACTTCAAAGGTCTCCCCCGCTATGGCCGCCCCTAAGTTAGCCGGCGTAGCTCCCAGCTGCCCCAGCTCCTTGAAATGGTTAGTGGCATGCACCTGTTCGGCGTAGGCGATGGCTCGGAAGAGACGGGCCACATTGGCATGGCCCTCTTTCTCAGCGCGATCGGCGAAGATGAGATACTTCATATGAGCCTGACTCTCACCGGCAAAAGCCGCCTTCAGATTCTCCTCGGTCATCTTCCTCATTGCTGTTTTTACTCCCTTCTTCAATTTAGCTGCCAAGCAAAATGTCGCGTGACGTCCAGCGGTTGACGAAGTGCCGCGAAGCGGCATTTGGGCGAAGCCTGCAGCCCAGAGTCAGCGATCACATTATGTGATCGCTGTGCCACTTGCCGCTCGAGCAGGATCCGAATACCTGGCGCACGTTATTGAGCTTAGCACCTTATGCTCTTGCCTTCAGCTTCTAATCCTAGTGAGCCAAGTCCTCAGGTTGCGAAACGATGCCGGCCAGTCCGTCTCCGCTAAGGTTCCTGAGTTGTGATGCAACCCTGTAACATTCCTCAGCATGTTGCACAGCAAGGTCAGCTTCATTTTTGTCAAACAAATCCTGAGCTGGCGCCAGATACTCAACCTCGAAGCCGTACTTGGCTGGCAAGTAGAACTGGGCCCAGAAGTTCGCCAGAAACAAGAGTCTCGGCAAGCGGATATAGCCCAAGTTCTGCGCGGCGAGTCTATCCAGGAGCCGTCTCTCTTGGATCTGCTTTGCGATTCCAGTGAATTGCTCCCTATTCCAGCCATGGCTTGGAGGGTATTCAACATCCAGCAGGGAGAGGGTTGATTTGACCGAAAGCTCGATGCATTCCTGGGACGCTTGTATGGATTCTGAATACCGAGTATAAGACTTCAGATGCTCTTTAGCTGCTCGCAGTTGAGTCGAAGCTTTGTCAATCCACCCTTCAATCATTCTACGCTTGCTCTTGTCCATTCAGCTTCCCCTCACACCTTGCTATGTGCTGACTGTCTAAAGTGGCACAACGATGCCTAGCGTCTTGCGACTAAAACAAGTTGCAGAAGGCGATTTGGGCGAAAGTACATAGCCCCGAAGCCCTTCAGCCGCTGTTAGACGATGCGGTGGCACGTTCTATCTTCTCCGAGCAACACGATCACGCCACTCCCAATATTCTTCAAGATTCCGATAATGGACATCCGAGTCGATGGCCCGCGCCATGTCTTCCGTCATGAAGTTCATCCAGTAATCGTCGAACACTTCTTGCCCATAAGGGGCAAACGGGCCATTGCCTTCAACCAAGGCTTGGATATCTTTGAATGAACCGATGTTCTTAGTATTTCCGCTTCCAGGTCGATCGCTGGCAATTCGCCATTTCTCTTGACACAGAAAGGTGAAATCCTTGACCACCGATATGATGTTCCGCAGATCATCCAGCGTATAAACACGGCGTTCATCAACAGCCTCGTCGCTACGGCTATAGATGATGCCCAGAACAAAGTGCGCAGCGTAATGTTCATACGGGAAGGTGGTATTCTTGGTGGATTTGCGCTGCCGAAAGTACCCGGTGAAGGCGCCCAGCGTAAAGCCGTTTACCGTTTCTCTATCCGTTCGATACGTGCTTTTAAGGTCAAGGGCGATCTTTGTCTCATCTGGCGCTATGAAACTGATGTCGGGATAATGATTTTGATGCTCACTGAGCACCATTCTGTAGTTGTGCTCTACAGCAAACCGTGAGATGACCGGAAAAAGCATCAGCTCGATGATCTTGGAGACGACTTTTGTATCTACCGAGATGGTATAGATGTTTCGGTACGCATCAATGAATCCTTTGACAACCCAGTCGCCAGTGTCTGTGGCAAGGGTGCGTCTGAATATGTCAAAGTGTGCTAACAGGCTCTCCCTGAAATCGTCCATGGTCATCTTTGCTGCACCCGGTAGAATCTATGTCCCAATCAGGAGAATTTCTCCAGACTCGGAATTGGTAGATAACACGTATTTATACTGGCCAAAATGCTCGACGCGTACATTGCGCTTATATTGCTTGAGAAGGGACGCGAGCTCCGATTCGGAGGGGATACCATCGCTTCGATAAGAAACCACAATGATGCTTTTCTGGTATCGTTGGAATAAGCGATCAAAGGCGGCATGAATTCGGTTCTTGTCAGTCCATTCGCTCGGTCGTGGCATTAAGCGGCGATGCTTTGATCTGTGATCTATATGCTTGCCCCACTCATCGTACATCGTCAATCCTTCTAAGAAGTGATAAAAGCACAAGTAGTCGACAGCTACGCCACGGTTGGAGATGTAAGGCGTATCTACATATACCAGGTCATATTCGCCAGGCACATCAGCAGCGTCAAGGTTCAAGGCACGGTTCATCTGGCTGTTGTCAAAGACGGCTTGATTCGCTTCTCCGATGAAAATGCGAAACCACTCGTCGAAGGGCCTATCCCAGGTGGTCTTGTTTCCAAACGAGCGCACCACTTCGGCGAAACGTATGTAGAGGTTTTTTCGATGAAACAGGTTGTAGGGTCGCTTGATAATGCAGGCTTGACACAGAGCGAAAAACGCCAGCGCGAACTTGTAGGGATCGGTGAGTTGGCGAGTGTTGGTAATCGCTTGGTCAATCCAGGCATTCTCTTCATCAGTGAAGTAGATGTCATGGAAATTGTCACGGACAAAATACGGATACGTGATCTCTGGGTGTCTCTGCAGAAGCCAGCTTACCTCCTCAGGGCTGAGCCGGGTTCGGCTGTTCTCGATCAGTGCCAGTCCAGTGTAGTAGTTGAAGCGGAGCAAGTCATTATATGTAACCCGCTTGCCTGCCTGCTTTAAACGATAAGCGACGCTACCACTACCGCCAAAGGCGTCCAAACAGGTCATAAAACCCAAATCCGCGATTTGCTCCCCAATCCAGTCCGCCAGTTTCGCCTTGCTACCCTGATAGCGGGTGGAAGGAAACTCGGCAGTTAGGTCTGGGAAAATTGTTTGTTGATAAGCTGTGGTTTTTCGCATTCCTATCCCTTTTATTACATATGCGCCGCCGTTTCGTCTAACGTCAGATTGTGTGAAAGGTCGTAATTTTACGCTACTGAAACACCATATATAGCAGCATCAAGAGCATTATACACAATATATGGTGGTAGCAGAAATTAACGTTAGGCTGGCCCACCCTCCAACACACAAATGGCGCCTGGTCGCTTGATGCGCAGGGCCAGGATTTCCAGGACCCGGAAGCGGTGATCCATGTTACTGGTCTCCAGGAAAGCGGTAACTAAATCTTGGGCAATGACCAGGTCCATATTCTGCAAACCAGTCGCTACAATCAGTCCACTATCCGCCAGCAAGGATGGTGAATAGTAAACGCCATCGGTGATGATTTTGCGCACCTGTTCGATCTCCAGGACACTGGTATTCTCATAGACCTTATGTATGGCGGCGTATAGTTGTGGACTCAACACCGCAGCGTAAGGGCCAAAAAAGCCAGCCGATAGCAGCTTCTCTGTGGCCGCCACCACATCCCGAAAGGCATTACCTGTCGCTGTCCAGTCACTGAGGGGAAGCAAGTTTCTCCCCTCGGCGTTAAGCAGTCCTTCGCAGCCAAGCCCACGGTTGCCATTGAAAATGAGGTTATCCTCCGCTTGAGCACAGAAGGCGGCAGACGCAGCCGCCGGACCCAGCTCTAAAGGCATATTGAGCTGCTTGCTGGTCTCAAGTTCCCTCCAGTGTAATACAAAATCCCTTTGGATGGTGTACAGAGGGATATACTTTGCAGCTCTGGCTTCCTTTTCCTTCGACAATTCCTCTACGCCGGCCTCGGCGCCGTAGAAGGCAGGTTTGGGGATAACCTGTATTCCAACGCCGAGAGGACCGAAAATAGGGATGAAGCGTCGGCCCACCAGCGTGCGTTGGGCCACTTCTGTCACTACTTTGTCGATATGCTCCCACTGTTCCGCAGTAAGGGGCGCCTGATCCCGCATAAGATAATCTGCCATACCTCTCCTCCTTAATTAAAGACGTATTGTGTACACGCCTTAAGAAGCGAACTCACAAGCTTTCGGCTATCTGCCGTCCCAGCTCACGGGCCCTACGCCGATCATCCTCCGTTGGGGCCAAGGTGACCTTGAGCCCCGGTTCAATAACCTTAAAGTGCAGGCTTTTAAGTCTTTCCTCGATCATTGGCACGGCCTCCCCACTCCAGGCGTAAGAACCGAAGGCCGCTCCAACCTTGCCCCGCAGCCGGATGGTGGTCAGGCTGGAAAGAAGCTCCCAGATCAGCGGCAGGGCATCACCACAAACAGTAGGTGAACCAATGACGATCGCCGCCGCCGCTTCCACCTCATCCAGGATCTGGTCCGGCTTGATCTGCGTAACATCCAGAAGCCTGACTTCAACCCCGTCTATAGAGGCGCCCCTGGCGATCTCCTCAGCCATCGCCCTGGTATTTCCATAGATGCTGACGTAGAAGATCAGGACCTTCTTTGCCCCGGGCTTGGGTAAGCGGCTCCATTCGGCATAGCGGTTGATATATTCCCAGGGATTATGGCGCAAGATGGGGCCGTGGGAAGGGGCGACGATTTCGATCTCCAGTCCCCTGATCCTTTCTACTGCCTTTTGCACCTGCTCTTTGAACGGCCGCATAATGCCATTGAAGTAATAACGGAAATAGGCACTGAAATCATCTACCAGATCGTTGTAGAGCCTGTCGTCGCAGAAGTGACAGCTGAAGGCGTCGCAGGGGAAAAGGATCTTATCCTCGACCAGATAGGTGAACATCGTGTCTGGCCAGTGTAGAAAGGGGGCAGAGATGAACCGCAGAGTCCTTCCTCCCAGATCGACGGTATCCCCATCCCCGACTACCCAGGGGTCGAGGTCACGATTGAAGAGATTCCGCACAAAATGATTGGCCGGCTTAGAGATGATCAGGCGGGCCGAGGTTGCCGCTTCCAGAAGCTTGGGAAGGGCCCCTGAGTGGTCTGGTTCAGTATGATTCAGGACGATGTAGTCGATCTCTCGGGGATCGATCAAGACCTTTATCTTGGATATGAATTCTTCTTGGAAACGGGCCTTGACGGTATCGATTACAGCTGTTTTCTCTGTGCCCCTTACCAGGTAAGAGTTGTAGGTTGTGCCGCGCTCGGTGCGAAAAATGATATCGAAGGTGCGCAGGTCCGGATCCAAGGATCCGATCCAGTAGAGACCATCCTTCATTTTGACTGGTTCCATGGTCACTCCCTAGCCAGTTCAGCCTACGAGTCTGTAGCGTTGGATATTCTCATCAGCGATTCCCTGAATAGTCTTGATCTCCTCCGCCCCACCCTCTTTCTGGAAGAGGTGCCGAAAACGTCCCTGGAGCTTGAGGTATTCCTCCACCGGCTTCGGTTTAGCGATCTTCTTGACCGCGCTGAGCACGCCGTTCTCCATCTCAAAGAGCGGGTAAAGCCCAGTCTGCACAGCCAGCTTGGCGATCTCGATGGTCAATGCGGCCTCATGGGCCCAGCCCAAAGGACAGGGCACGTGGAGCTGGATGTATTTAGGTCCACCGAGGGAGAGGGCCTTCTTGACCTTTTTATCGAGATCGTAGGGATAGCCTACCGAGGCGGTAGCCACATAGGGGATGTGATGGGCGGCGGCGATGGCCGGCAGGTCCTTTTTAGGTCGAGCATTTCCCCAGGAGAGCCGGCCGGGTGGACTGGTAGTAGTGCGCGCGGCGTAGGGCGTCAGGCCGCTGCGCTGTACCCCGGTGTTCATATAAGCCTCATTATCGTAGCAGACGTAAAGCACGTCGTGTCCTCGCTCAAACATGCCGGAGAGTGCCTGTAGGCCAATATCAGCCGTACCGCCATCGCCCCCTTGGGCAATAACCTTGATCTGTTCCAGACGACCGGTCACTTTCAAAGCCACTTCTATCCCAGAGGCCACAGCCGCCGAGTTCTCAAACAGGGAATGAATCCAGGGCACCTCCCAGGCCGAATAGGGGTAGGCCGAGCTGAAAACCTCCAGGCAGCCGGTGGCATCGGTGGTGATGACGTTGCGTCCGGCGGCCTTGAGCACCAGCCGTACCCCTAAGGCTTGCCCACAACCAGTGCAGGCGGTGTGCCCCGGCGCAAAAAGATGATCGTTCTCCATCTTTAACTCCTACAGTGGATACAAAATTTTGCGGGCAGGTGAAAACATTCAACTACCCTTAACACTCTTAAGCTACCTCTTCTATCTCCAAATCTGCTCGGAGATCAAGGAATTCACCATCTAAGACCCTCTCGCGAGCCATAGCCACAGCCCTTTTGATACTATCCACGGTTATATCGCGCCCACCCAAGCCGGCGATGACTGAGCTTATCGCCACCCTCTGCGGACGCTCCTGGAAAGTAGCCTTGATCTCCGTGGCCAAGGGGCCACCGTTACCTAAGGAGATGGCCTTCTCCAGGACAATCACATGCTCTGCCCCGTGCAAGGCCTGATAGATGGCTTCTTTAGGGAAGGGCCGATGGGTAATGACCTTTAATACGCCCACTTTTTGCCCAGCAGCACGCAGCTCATCGACAGCCTCTTTGATCGTACCGACCACAGAGCCCATCGCCACGAGAATGATAGCGGCGTCCTCCGTCTTATAACAGTCGATCAAGCCACCACTGCGGCGTCCAAAGGCCTTCTGGAAGGCGGTGGCTGTTTCCTCGATGACCGCCAAGGCTTTCCCGGTGGTCCGCTGCAGAATATAGCGCGTCTCCATATAGCAGCTGGGGTCAGCCAGGGTGCCAAAGGTGAGGGGATTGGCCGGGTCCAGGCGATACAGCGGACGGAAGGGGGGTAAGAAGGCGTCCACCTCCTCTTGCGAGGGGAGATCTACCGTCTCATAGGCATGAGTCAAGACATATCCGTCCAGACAAACCATCACTGGTAGGAGTACACGCTGGTCCTCGGCAATGCGATAGGCCTGCAGGTGAAGGTCTGCCGCTTCCTGGTTACTCTCAGCGTAGAGCTGAATCCAACCGGTATCGCGCGCCGTGATGGAATCCTGCTGATCATTCCAGATGTTTATAGGTGCAGAGATAGCGCGATTGGCACAGCCCAGAACAACAGGGAGACGCAGTCCGGCGATGTTGTAGAGCACCTCGATCATCAGCAATAGCCCTTGGGAGGTGGTGGCCGTATAGGTACGTACCCCGGTGGCACTGGCCCCCAGGATCACCGAGGCGGCTGAGAACTCGCTCTCCACGTTGACGTACTCTGCCTGAAGCTCTCCATTGGCAACCAGCTGCGAGAGTTCCTCTACGATATGCGTCTGGGGTGTGATGGGATAAGCGGCGATGACCTGAGGCCGACAGAGGCCTACCATTTCGGCTATGGCTCGTGAGCCCTCAATCATCTTCTTAACCATATCATTTCACCTCCGCAACCATCACGATATCTTTAACTGGACAGATGTTGGCACAGATGCCGCAGCCTTTGCAGTAATCCAAATCGGCGTAGTAGGTGTTCTTGCCCTGGCCAAAGATAATGCCCTCTGGGCAAGACAATATACATAGGCCACAGTCGGTGCATCGACTCTGAAGAAATGCGGGTCTTGTCCCCGTACGCCAGCTCCCTGTCTTGTTAGCCCGGCTTGAACCGGGCTTGGCTACTGCTCCAATAGTGATCCTCATACTTTAACTCCTGCACCTTTCACGTACTCATATGCCTGTTCGGCCGCTTGTATGTTCTTTTCAGCGGCCGCACCGGAGAAACGGGCGCGAATGCTCGCCTTGAGCGCTTTCAGTCCGATCTCTCCGCCGGCCGCGGCAAAGGCCCCCAAGACCGCCGTATTGGTTCGATCCGCTCGTCCCAGGAGCTCCTGAGCGATCCTTGAAGCTGGTACGGTCACTATCCTGGAGGACGTCTGCAATTTCAATGCCTCAGGTTCCTTCTCTGTATTGATGATGGCTAGGCCATCCGGCTTTAGTCCCTCTATCACATTAAAACTAAGCAGTAAAGTAGGGTCTTGTACCAGGATACAATCTGGCTGGCGAATCTGGCTGCGCACTCGAATGGGTTTATCATCGAGACGGACGAAGGCATTCATAGGGGCCCCCATCCGCTCTGCCCCGAAGTGGGGAAAGGCCAAGGCAAATTTACCCTCCTCGAAGGCGGCTACGGCCAGGAGCATAGCAGCCGTGATGGCCCCCTGCCCGGCCCTAGCGTGAATGCGAATCTCTTTCATCTCCTCATCTCTCTTCCAGGAATTCTGGTTTTGTATTTCGGGTCGATCATCGACATTCTCTATTCTTGCTCTCGCCCCAGCAGACTGCCCACGGTCAACCCAGTCGGGCTGGGCGCCGCAGGGGCGGGGGTCTCTGATTTCTCCGCTTCCTCCAGCATTTCCTTGAACTGATACTCGTGGTAAGCCTCCTGGAGATTGATCCGGGAAAGAAGGCTCTTCACCTCGGGATCGGCGATCTCCTCAATATGACGGCTGTATTGGGCTTGCGCTTGCTGTTCGGCCCTGATGTTCGCCCTCAGCATCTCCGGGATAGCAACGGAGCGATCGATCTCTCCTCGTTCGATGTGTGGCTCACCACCCAATTCAGCCACCCTCTCAGATAGCCAACCCAGATGTTTCATCTCCTCTATTGCCCTGTGCTCCAGTTCGTTGCTCGTCTCAGGATCCGCAGCGATGAAGGATTGGTGCAGATACTGGAGGATGGCCGTATATTCGTCTCTGATATCAGCGTTGAGCGGTCCTATGATAGGCTGCGTCGCCGGCGAGGCTGTTTGTTCAATAGCGGCACCTTCGGCCGCCTCCAGTTCCTTGACCATGGACTCAAATTGGTCACGGTGTGATTCCTCATCGGCGAGGATGCGCTCTAGCATCTTTTTGGTTCCCTCATCGCCGATGGCTTCTATATGACGCCGATATTGAGCGATGGCCTTTTCCTCCTGAGCGATGTCGTCTCGCAGCATGGCCGTGGCCTGCTTCTCTATTGTTATTCCCCCCCGCTCCAGGGTAGGATCACCACCGAGACCCACGACCCTTTCAGAAAGCCACTCCAGGTGCCACATTTCCTCCCGCGCGATCTCCTCAATTGCACAGGCGATAGCACCTTCACCGATGGCGTAAGCGTGTTGAAGATATTGAACTATGGTCTCGTGCTCCCGCGTGATGTCCTCATTTAAGAGGGTGATGATCTCTTGAGGGCTTGATGTTATGGCCATGTTGTGTTTCCTCCTCGAATATAGATGCAGGCAGGTGTCGGGTGTATCCCCAAG
Organism: Chloroflexota bacterium; assembly: GCA_023475225.1. Taxonomy (NCBI): domain Bacteria; kingdom Bacillati; phylum Chloroflexota; species Chloroflexota bacterium. Next base: position 60,313 of record JAMCVK010000021.1, on the reverse strand, counting down.
AGACAGGGCGGCTTCGGTGGCGAGGCATACCATCGTCCCACCCTGGTCGTTAGGTGCCTAAGCCTGCACTGCCGTCCACTTTCCGTCAACCCTGCTCAGTTTCAACCTTGCCTGACAACGCGGACAGGTGATCAAGTCGCCTTCCTTGGTATCTACCTTGAGGATGACCTCCTGCTTGCAGACAGGGCAGATCACGGTGCTGTTCTCAGCGTAGACCATCTCTACTGGCTTGGGTGCCTGGACAGAGATGACCACCATATCGTCCTCACCGGCGTTCACGATGCCGTGCCAAACATCAGCCGGGCCGTAGATCACCGAGGTTGGACCAATCGTCCGCTGCTCATTCCCGATGGTGACCTCACCTGTACCTTCGATCACGTAGAATAGTTCGTCGGTAGTAGGATGCTTGTGCAAGGGGAGGATCTGGCGGGGCCTGAAGTTAAAGGCGTTAAAGACGATCTTCTCTGTAGTCAGGGGCACCTTCTTCAAGAATCTCTCGGCCGAAAACTCCTTGATCTCGCTGATCTTCGTGTATTCCATTCTATGACCTCCTGGATGTTATTGTGGGGTTTAGATATAATTGTAGAGGAACTTGACGATGCAACGCACAACCCCTTCCACTGGCCAACGCGCATCTTCATCGCCGTCGGCCATCTTGGGATAATAGGAGAAAAATGATGCTCCACTTGAAATTATATTGCATCGCTCCCTATCCGTCAAGGCAAGCCCCCAAATGCGGGGATACTCTAAAAGCAGAGGCTACAATACTGGCGAAGCTGAGTGATGCATTCCACGGTGTGTTCCGCTGTCCGAGCTGCAAGCACCTCTTTAGTCCTCCGAAGGAATTTAAGCCTGACTGTGTGGCCTGATTGAACGTTCTGGACTGTTAAACCCAGGGCTGAAGCCATGCTTTATATCGCTGACGGACCTACGTGCATGACTACGCAGAGTCGCAGCCAAGGACACACCAAGTAACCGAGGCTCGACTGGTTTCATAAGTAAAACGCCAGGCCAGAACAAAGGGCCAAAACCAGAATGACCAGCCATCGGCGGTTGGGATAATAAGCGATAAGGGCAGGGAATTTTTCGTCCCTGCCCTTATCTGCGCTGGATGCTGGCTTGTTCTAGCCTTCGACCGTCTTTTGCTCGTGGACTTCACCTCCACGGTCAAGCCCACCTGCTTCTGTGTGGAGTACTTTCGCCGTGCCGGCGTCTACCTTCACGTCCTTACCGTTGCTCAGCTCTACACTATACACCAGCACGCCATTCTCGTTATCAAGCTCAGTCTTGACGACGCTGGCGCCAGGGTTAGCCGCAACAGCAGCCGCTTCCGCGTTGGCAGCGCTGATGGTGGCCTTGCTCTGCAATGCAGCAGCCTCATCAGCCTCACTCATGCCCTCGTATTGGGCGTCGTTTACCTTGATAGAACCTGTGTACTGCGGCTGTTGCTCGTCCACCTGGGTCTGTGCCGGAGGAGTGGTGGGCGGAGTTTGGGCAAAGACGGGCCCCACGGTGAGGCTACCCAAGAGAAATCCCGCCGTGAGCATGGTCGCTATGCCAGTTCCGGCTAGCATTTTTTTCAGCATTTCCTTTCACCTCCTTTCTATCACGATTAACGAGATGCCTTCGCTCTCGTCGATGCCAGTCTAGCATGCCAACATGAATCTGCTGTTAACCGAACATGAACATCAGATTAAACTGATACTTCGTGAGCCCAAGTTCCGCCGTTCATCTTCTATTCATCTTGTTGTAATATAATGACGCAGTAATCGGTTCGGAGGATTGATCGTGAGAATTCTGGTTCTCGAAGATGAAAGACGACTTTGTAACATCATCAAACGGGGATTGCTGGAAGAAGGATATGCAGTTGACACCGCATACGACGGTGAGGATGGCGAATACCTTGCTGAGAGCACCCCGTATGACCTTATCATTCTTGACATTATGCTACCCAAGAAAGATGGCATCGGGGTCTGCCAGGAGTTGCGGCTGAAGAGGGTAAACACGCCAATCCTGATGCTAACCGCCAAAGATTCCGTGGAGGACAGGGTCAAGGGGCTTGACGCTGGAGCCGACGATTACCTGATCAAACCCTTCGCCTTCAACGAGCTGCTGGCCAGGATACGAGCGCTCTTGCGGCGGGAAGGATTTTCCAAATCACCAAGGCTACAGGTAGGAGATCTGGTCATGGATACACTGAGCAGGGAGGTATGGCGGGGGCAGAGAAGGATCGAGCTGACCAGCAAGGAGTATGTCATACTGGAGTACTTCATGCGCCACCCAAACATGGTGATCACCCGCACGATGCTGGAAGAGCATGCCTGGGATTACGAGTTTGACAGCATGTCTAACCTGATAGACGTCTATATTCGAAGGCTGCGGCGCAAGATTGATGAAAGAGGCCAGAATAGTCTGATTCAGACAGTGCGGGGAGCCGGCTACCGGCTGAGGGAAGTATGAGGTTCACCAAAAGTATCAAATTTCGGCTGACCATCTGGTATCTGGTCATCATGAGCGCCTTACTGCCCCTCTTTGGTGCAATGGCCTATTTCATGCTATCACACAGCCTGTATCAGAGTCTTGATAATTCTCTAAAACTAGGAGCAGCGCAGCTCGAGAATTCCCTAGGGGTAGAGAATGGTAGTATTGGCTTTCGGAACGATAACCAGTTTAATTTTGGCGAGCAATCGGTCGAACTGATGCTGCTTTATGATAACGAACGACATTTGATACAGAGCTGGGGTCGGAAAATAGAGAGCTCGCGGATTTACACGTTGCTAGACCAGGCTCTTGCTGGTCGGAGCTCGTTTGCTAGTCAGATGGCGAATGATCAGGAAATCCGCCTTTATGCCGTTCCTCTCAAGGACGAATCGGGCATTCATGCCGCCGTAGTGGTTGGCCGCTCAACAGCAGAAATAAAGGATATGCTGGAGAGGTTCAGATATATCCTTATTATTGCAGTCCTAGCAACAGCAGCTCTGGCAGGCGGCGGTGGTCTGTTTCTGGCAAACCGTGCCTTTAAGCCTGTAGAGCAGATCACTCGCACGGCGCAGGAGATAGAAGAGAGTGATTTGAGCAGAAGGATAGAGGTGCACAGTGAGGATGAGCTAGGAAAACTGGCTTCAACGCCGAATCGGATGATCGCGCGCCTGGAGGGGGCTTTCAGTCGTCAGCGTCAGTTCACGGCTGATGCTTCTCATGAGTTGCGCACGCCCTTGGCTATCATTCAAGCCGAGTCCACGCTGGCATTACGAAAGGAACGAGCAGAGGGCGATTACCGGAAGTCGCTTGGATTGATTTCTCAGGAGGCGGAATATATGTCGGCCATCGTTGGTAAGCTATTGTATCTGACTCGCAGCGATGCCGGTAAGGAACAAATGAACTTCGAGGAGGTTAGACTTAAGGAACTTTTTACTGACTTGTCTGCAGACATAGAAGTGCTTTGCCAGGAAAAGGGACTTCAGTTCAACCTTGGCCCGCTGGAGAATCTTATTGTAGAGGGCGACAAGATAAAACTGAAGCAATTATTTCTCAATCTTCTGCAAAATGCCATCAGGTACACTCCAAGCGGCGGCAGCGTATCAGCCTCTGTCGTCGGGGAAGGTAAAACAGCGGTGATAGCTATCAAAGACACAGGCATCGGCATCCCAAAAGAGCACCTGCCACATATCTTCGAGCGTTTTTACCGTGTTGATAAGGCTCGTTCACGCGCTGAGGGAGGCGCTGGGCTCGGCCTATCGATCTGTCAGCATATCGCCCAAGTTCATGGTGGCAGGATTGAAGTTGAAAGCCAGGTCGGACAAGGAACCATCTTTTCCGTATTTTTACCTCTCTTCGAGAAGAACTAACCGGAATCATATGAGCATCCTTATGCCTCGTTATTGAACGAAACGCCCTAAGTGAAGACAGCAATAGCAACCACGAAATGGCCTGCAGTGCCGAGAATGGTTCAATCTAGCCCTGCGGGCTTTCTTTTGTGCTCTGGGGCACATCCCCAGATCCACCGCAGGTCCGCCTTCGGCGGACGCCCCCTTGGACCCCCCGTTGATCGACATTCCTCCTACATTGATTTGGAAACCGGTATCGCCATATACTATAATCTCCCGAGATAAAGAAGTATCGCGACGCGCTAAAGGCAGGACTTGCAGACATGCGATGCATCTCTGTTTTCCGAACTTCTCGCTCAGAAATAACCATGCGAGCTGCCGCACTCGTGGTTATATTTGTGGCCTTCGCCATCAGAGTCTACCGCCTGGATGGGGTCGGGCTGGAGGGTGACGAGGCCTTCTCCATTCAAACCGCTTACTCTAGTTTTTCTAGCATCCTGCGCCTGACCTCTACCGCCGAACCCCATCCTCCCCTTTACTACTTGTTCCTGCACGCTTGGTATCCGCTGGCCGGCACCAGCGAATTTGCTCTGAGGTTTCCCTCGCTGATAGCAAATGTTTTGACAGTAGCATTTCTCTTCAAAGTTGCCGATCTCTTCTCATGGCGCGCTGCTGGGCTGGTTGGAGCAGTTCTGCTGACCTTGAATCCTTACCAGGTCTGGTATGCACAAGAGGCGAGAATGTATGCCTCAGTAGCTCTGTTCGGGCTTATGGCCATCTACTTTGCCCTGCGGACCTTTCAACAGGCAACGCTGCGCCATATGGGATTCTATGCCATATTTATGCTGCTGGGCCTGTATTCCCACTACTATGCCTTCTTTTTGTTTCTGTTCACGAACACGCTGCTGTTGTGGGGAATATGGCGTGGGGGGTGGTCACGACGGGCAGTTGTTTACTGGCTTGCCATCCAACTCACCATCGCCGTCCTGTACCTTCCATGGCTCGCCTTTGCCAATAAAATTGTTAGTTCTTACGCCCCCTTTAAAAGGGGCACCGTGGACCTCATAGCCATCGTGAAACAGAGCCTCACCTATTACAGCTTAGGGTTATCAGTCCCCGCGGATGAGGGGTTTCGTTTGTCCTTCGGATTCCTGGTCATCATCCTCATCGGGCTCTGGTTTGCTGGCCATGATGGTCACAGGTATCCAGCCTGGTTTCGGCGCTGGTTCGTGCTCGGCTACCTGCTCCTCCCCACTACCCTGGGTCTCATGGTATCCCTCCTGCGTCCTATGTTTGCGCCCCGCTACCTGATGGTCAGTGCTCCGGCATTCTATATGGTGCTGGGTCTAGGCTTGGTCGGCTTATATCGCAAGGCTTCTCTCCTGGGGGTAGTCTCCGTCCTTCTTCTAGTGTTAACCCAGGGATTCTCCCTGTATAATCACTTCTACAATTACGGGTATGCAAAGACCGACTTTCGCGAAGCGGTAACTTACATCGAAAGGCATGCCCAGCATGGGGACGCCATAATCTTGGATGGCTGGAGCCAGACACTCCAGTTCTGGTATTACCAAAGATTGAGGGCTAAGGAACCTATCCCTAGCTATCTGTTCCCCCTCGGCGAGCCCGATGGATGGCAATTAGCTGCGCAACGGCTGGATGAGATCATGGCAAAACATCGGGGCATCTGGCTCTTGGACTATGATGTCGCTGCCTACGACCCGCAGCATCTGGTCGAAACACACCTGGCAATCAACTACTATCAAGTGGTCTCGGCGAGGGTGGGATTGAATCGTGTTGTCTACTACGCATCGGCTCCGCCAACACTAAATTTCACCCCGCTGAATATTAGCTACGAGCAAGAGGCTCTCCTGAAAGGCCTCAGCCTTGATGCCACTTCGGTGAGGCCTGGAGATATTCTGCACCTGGCCCTGCACTGGCAGGTTGGGAACAAGACGGCGAGGGATTATGCGGTCTCCTGGCGTCTTGTAGATCAAGAGGGCCGCACCGTCTGGCAGCGAGATGCCAGACCTGCCTCAGGCTTCTTTCCCAGTAACAGATGGGCTCCCGGCGAGGAGGTGGTAGATCGCTACGGTATGCCGGTTCCCTCCTTTCTTCCACCAGGCCAGTACTCGCTGATGATAGTTGTTTATGACAAAGTAAGCGGAGAGGCGAGCGAGCTACGGCGGGATGGTCAGACCTTGCCGAGGGGTCCAGTCCGTCTCGCTCAAATAAGAGTGCTGGACGCTCCACCGCTTACCGCGCTTTATGACCCGGCCACCACGCCGTACCAGGTTAACTTTTCTTTCGAGGGGTTGAATCTGTTGGGCTTCGGCCTGGACGGGGAGAACTGTCGTCCAGGAGATACCATCACCGTGAAGCTCCTCTGGCAGCTAACAAAGGATAGCGACCAGGATTACCAGATGCTTGCACGCCTTATCGCTGACAACGGAGAGGCTGTGTGGCAGAAGACGGAGGTATTGGGGACTTCCTGGTTTCCCACCAGCCGGTGGCGGCAAGGCCGAACTTTAATGACTTACCTTGATGTGCGGGTGCCCGCGCGGGCGTCTACAGGGGATTACACCCTGTTGCTGGAGCTGAAAGCCAACAGGCTGGTGGATAAGACCTTCTCCGGCTTCCCCAAGGTGAAAGTAAGAGCACGAAAAAGGGATTTCAACATTCCTCGTATAGCTTACTCTAAGGAGGCCCGTTTTGGTTCATCTATCGAGCTCCTGGGTTATGATTTGAAGACAGCACCAGATGAGCCAATAAAGGGAGGGCAGACAGTTCATTTAACGCTCTACTGGCGGGCTTTGAGCCAGATGGATGATAGCTATAAGGTATTCACACATTTGATAGGAGCAGATGGACAAATCTACGGCCAAAAAGATTCCGTTCCTCTTGATGGGAAAGCGCCCACCGATGGTTGGATTCCGGGTGAAGTTTTAGCTGATACCTACGACATCGTCGTCCGGCCGGAGGCACCGACGGGGAAGTACGAACTGGAAGTGGGCTTCTACCAGCCCGAACAAGCTAAAAGAATACCGCTGGCCGATGGCTCTGGAGATAGTCTGGTTGTGACCAGCCTTTTCCTATCTTCTGGTTCGCAGTAACTTGTCCAGGCCGCTGCATGGATTAAATCATTATCTTATATCCGGACGGTTGAACACCTGAGCTATTTGCACCACCAACGGCGAATCTCACGACAAGATGCTCGACGCAAAGATCTGAGGGTTCAGCCACCCTTGCATTGCATATGGGGGGACACCTCGCTCCAGGAACCATCCACGAGAGGGGGATCAGGAAGGTGTGCCTTCTCTAGCTCAGTCGACGCAGATATGGTCGTTGCCGATGGACAAGGAGATTGAGCAGTCCACAGAGGAGCGCTCCCAGCAGGATGGCGAATGGCGCACCCCAATATTCAGCAACGATGCCAGCTTGCAGGTTTCCGAGCGGAGTCATACCACTGAACATAAATGTGTAAACGCTCATCACCCGCCCTCGCAGGCGATCGGGTACCATAGTTTGGAGTAGGGTGCTCGTCACCGCCGTGTAGGTCATCATTGACCAGCCCACTGCTACCAGGGCAACCAGAGAGAGCAGAAGCCAATGTGATAGGGAGAATACGCTGAGTGCCAGGGAAAGGGCTAGCGCGGGTCCCAGGAGAAGATAGCCCTTATGTCTGAAATTGCCCAGGGCCGCCAGACTGAGCGCACCGGTTAAGGCCCCCAAACCAGCCGCCGACATGAGAAGGCCTAGACCCGTCGCTCCGGCGTGGAGAATGTCACGCGCAAAGACCGGCATCAGGGCCGAGTAGGGCATACAGAAGATGCTCACTAAAGCTACCAGGATCACCAGCGGGAGAAGGGCTGAGTCCCGATAGATGTAGTCGACTCCCTCAAGTATGTTCTGCCAGACCGAATCGCCCTGTTTCACTGGCGATGAGGGGGCGAGCCGCATGAGCAGAAGACCGGCGATGACGGCCAGGAAGCTCACCCCATTTAGGTAGAAACAGCCGGCCACACCGATAAGGCTAACCAGGACACCGGCCAGGGCCGGACCGACGATGCGCGCCCCGTTCATCACCGAGGAATTCAGGGCGATGGCGTTCATCAGATCCTCCTTGCCCACCATCTCCACGACGAAGGCCTGGCGGGCTGGTCGATCAAAGGCATCTACCGTGCCTAACAGGAAGGCAACGATAAGGACATCCCAGACCCGAATGTGTCCCGTTGAGGTTAAGACAGCTAACAAGAGGGCAAGCAACATAGAGGCTGACTGAGTGCCTATGATGAGGATGCGCTTATTTACCCTATCGGCCACCACGCCGCCGAAGAGGGTGAAGAAGAGGATAGGTAGGGCGCGGGCTGCCCCGACCAGTCCCAGGAAAAAGGGTGAGTTTGTCAGTTGCAGCACCAGCCAACCTTGAGCTACGGACTGCATCCAGGTGCCGATCAGTGAGATTAACTGTCCATACCAGAAGAGGCGAAAGTTATAGTGACGTAAAGCGACGAAGGTGTTGCCCAAGTGCAGCGTGGAGCGCGCCTGAGATATGGTATTCGTGCTATCTTCCATTGTTCAATTTGCCTTTTGCTCCGCTCAAGAGTAAAGTATTTCTCGGGTGGGATTATGAGCGAGACTGTTGATTTCTCCGATGAAGGGTCTGTCTCTACCCGAACGGGACAGGCTTCCCTAAAGGCCAGGCCGACCTTCAGCCGCTTTATTTCGCTGGAGGGTCTCCTGGATTTTGCCCTGCAGCGGTGGCTACTCTTGCTCAATCTTTTTATGGGTTTGTTCGCCACGCTGCCCCTGCTGGCTCCCCTGCTGATGACTATGGGACAGGTCCGCATTGCCCAGTGGATCTATATGGCTTACACGCTCTCCTGTCATCAATTGCCTGAGCGGTCATTTTTCCTTTTCGGGTATCAGATGGCTTATTGTCAACGAGACACGGCCATCTATACTACTATGTTCCTCTGCGGCCTTTTATTCGCCTTAGGGCGCGAGGGAATGAAGCCATTGCCGTGGCGTTTGTACTTGCTCTTCATCGCCCCCATGGCTATCGACGGCCTCGGCCAAGCCCTGGGCTGGTGGGAGAGCACTTGGGAGGTACGCATCTTGACAGGCATCCTCTTTGGGGCAGCCTCGATCTGGTTACTCTATCCCCGTATGGAAAAAGCCACCAGGGAGGTCTTGCTGGAAGTAGAAAGCGAACAGGTCTCCCCCGTCCAATGATTAGCGATTGACAAGCGGTAGGTTCTGAAGAGCTTCCCCCGATAGCCGATCCCCCTGAGGTCCCTCACTCCCTCTCTCTTGCTAGAAGAGTGGCGAAACCCAGCCCATTTTAGCACCGTTTTCGAGGCCCTGGCAAGCGGTCGTGCTGGAGGGAGTTGAGTAGCTTCCCCCGAATCCGTCTTCGGCGGATGCACTCCCCATCCTCCTTCGGCGGACAGTCCAGCGGGAGAGAGGGGGAAGGGAGGCTGTGCCCCCTAGTCCATCCCAGTCCTTCGAAGAAGGACGCCCCCCTTGGAATCTCCATCGTTCACGCTTGCTCAAAATATTGACGAGGTCAGGAAATGTATGCTAAAGTTTGTTGGACATCCTACGATATGGCCAAAGGAGGGGTGCGGTGCCTTTCCTGAGTCGCCGCCTGACCGTGGCATGAGGCTCAAAACTGATCCACGACCATTATACATTCAGGCTGAGGAAGTGCTTGTCGAACTGTTGAACAGTGGTGCCTATCAACCAGGCCAAAAGCTGCCCCCAGAACCGATCCTGGCCAGGCAAATGGGCATCGCCCGCCACACCCTGCGGGAGGCTATCAGACAGCTAGAAAGAGAAGGGCGCCTGCTGCGTCGCCAGGGGGTGGGTACCTTCGTCAGGGCCGCAAGACCGCTTATTCGCAGTGGATTGGAAATGCTCGAAAGCCTGGAATCGCTGGCGGCGAAACAGGGCATGGCCTGTACTACCAGGGATATAGCCATCGAGGAAGCGCCTGCCCCCAAAACGATCGCCACCAGGCTCCACCTACCAGAGGGAACAGCAGTCACGACGCTCACCCGCATCAAGACGGTGAACGGAGAGCCGGTCGCCTATATGTACAGCGCCATCCCTCAGGAAGTGGCCACCACAGCCCAACTAAGAGCTGGTTTTCAGGATTCGATTATCGACTTTCTGGTGGCCTGGCGCCATCCCCCCTTGGAATATGCCCGGGCTGAGATCATCTCGACTGCGGCTGAGGCGGACCTCAGCCGCTTGCTCAACGTGGATGCGTCCACTATCCTCCTCTTGATCGAGGAGACGTTCTATTCGGACACCGACCAACCGATAGGGTTTTCCGCCAATTATTTCGTCCCTGGCTTCTTCAAATTCGAGGTAGTTCGCCGCATTCCTTCCTTGCGGCCATAAGGATCGATATTTCGCCGACCGTTCAGGCGAATACAGGGATGATTATGGAAGAGATAACCGTAAATCTCCTGGTGAATGGGAGCAGAATAACCGCCCGTGTTCCTCCTGACCTGACCTTGCTCACCTTTCTGCGCGAGCACTTGCGGCTAACCGGGACAAAGAACGGCTGTGCTCAGGGACATTGCGGCGCCTGTACGGTCATCCTGGACGGTGAAGCAACCCATTCCTGCCTCATCAAGATGTCCCGGATGCATGGCCGGGCGGTACAAACCATCGAGGGGTTGGCTCAGGGCGGCCGGTTGCACCCCCTGCAACAGGCCTTCGTTGATCTCGGCGCCGTACAGTGCGGCTTCTGTACACCCGGGATGATCATGGCGGCTAAAGCCTTGCTTGACCGTCAGCCCTCTCCCTCCACTGAGGAGATCAAGCGCGCTATCGCCCGGAACCTTTGTCGTTGCACCGGATACAGCAAGATCATTCAGTCCATCAAGGCGGCGGCTGAGATTCTCAACAGGGAAGACTACGCTGGCCCAGTCCGCCTTCGGCGGACTCCTACCGGCCACGTCGTAGGTATATCCGTGGCCAGGAAGGATGCCTTGCCCAAGGTCATGGGGGAAGCTAAATACGCCGACGATATCCATTTGGAGGGAATGCTCCACGGCAAGGTGCTCTGGAGCGCCTATCCCCACGCTGAGATCTTAGACGTAGATGCGAGTGAGGCGGAAAGGACGGCCGGCGTCAGAGCTGTGTTGACGGCCAGGGATGTGCCCGGCGTCAACAAGATCGGTATGTTGATTCGTGATCAACCGGCCATCGCTGATAAGAAAGTGCGCTTTATCGGTGACCCCGTGGCCGTGGTCTTCGCCGACGACCTGAAAACAGCTGAGGTCGCCCTAGAAAAGATAAAGGTCACTTATAAAGAGCTGGAAGGGGTCTTCTCTGCGGAGCGGGCCAGTGAGCCGGAGGCGCCCCTGGTGCACGAGAGTGGTAATTTAATGAAGCATTGCACAGTGGAGCGGGGCAACATCGCTGAGGGTTTCGCCCAGTCCGATGTCATCATCGAACAATCCTACTCGACACCCTTCGTTGAACACGCCTACCTGGAAACCGAGGCGGGGGTTGCTGCCCCCACAGCCGATGGTGGCGTCGCCATCTGGATTGGGACTCAGAGCCCCTTCTCTGATAGGGATCAGCTGGCTGATGCCCTGGGGTTAACCAAAGATAAGGTGCGCGTCGTGCAACTGCCAATGGGTGGGGCCTTTGGGGCCAAGGAGGAGATAAGCATCCATTTCTTTCTGGCCCTGGGTGCCTTACGGACGGGTAGAGCGGTCAAGATGGTGTTGACCCGTCAGGAGTCGCTACGCATGCATCCGAAACGCCATCGGTTTAAGATGTACTACAAGATTGGCGCCACCAAGGACGGTCAGCTGCTGGCTATCCAGGCCAAAATCATCGCTGACACCGGGGCCTACGCCTCCCTGGGCTACGACGTGATCGAGCAGGCGACAGTGTTCGCCACTGGGCCTTACTACTGGCCGAACGTGCGCCTGGATGGCTACTCCTATTACACCAACAACATTGTGGCCGGCGCTATGCGCGGTTTTGGGGTGCCCCAGGTGACCTTCGCCGTAGAATCACAGTTAGATGCGCTGGCCCGTGCCCTGGGCATAGACCCCTTCGCCTTTCGTGAACGGAATGCCCTGGCCGTCGGCCTTCCGATCAGTACGGGGCAGGTCCTGGAGGGCAGTGTAGGGATGAAGGAGACGCTGGCGAGGGTGAAGTCCACTTTGCAATCTATGCCCTTACCCACCCCCCGCCCTGGCTGGAAGCTAGGCATCGGTCTGGCCTCCGGTTTCAAGAATGTGGGGTTAGGACTGGGTAATGAGGACAAGGCTGGAGCGATCGTGGAGTTGCTGAGCGATGGCCACTTCAGGATCCGTGTTGGCTGCGCCGATATGGGACAGGGTTCGGCCACGATCATGGGTCAAATAGCCGCCGAGGTGCTGGGAGCTGGATTTGAAACGATAGAGGTCATCACGGGTGATACCCACCTGACGCCAGAGGGTGGCCCTACGACGGCCTCACGCCAGAGCTACTTCTCCGGCAACGCCGTGCTGCGGGCCAGCCAAACATTGCGGGAAAGGATCAGCGCCCTTGTGGCCGCAGAGTGCGGTCTGCACCAGGACCAGGTGATCATCCAGAATAATGCGATTAAGGACACCCAAAGTGGCCGAGTGCTTCTCTCTACGACTGACCTTGCTGCTCTGGCGGCCTCCAAAGGGATACTCTTGAGCGCGGAGCACTGCTTCGTAGGAAGACAAACCCGGGGGCTCTGCGGACCCGCCGAAGGCGGGCTGGACCGGCTAAATAAGGAGGAAGCCCCTTATAATTATGTCGCCTTCTCCTTCGCCACACAGGCGGCCATAGTCGAAGTGGATGAGGATAGCGGGGAGGTAAACGTTCTCAAGATGATCGCCGCTCACGATGTTGGCAAGGCCCTTAATCCGCTGAACGTGGAAGGGCAGATCGATGGCGGCTGTGTGATGGGATTGGGCTTTGCCCTCTACGAGGAGTTCAAGATAGAAAAGGGATTCAATCTCACCAATACTTTAGCCAAGTGTCGTATTCCCACTAGTTTGCAGGCGCCTGAGATAATACCAATCATCGTCGAGGATAAGGAACCCAGCGGACCCTTCGGAGCGAAAGGGACAGCCGAGATGGCTGCCCTACCGACGGCCGGCGCCATCGCCAATGCCATCTACGACGCTGTGGGGGTGCGCCTCACCGATCTCCCCGCCACTAAGGATAAGATTCGGCAAGCCTTACGAGCGAGACGAGGATATTAGACGATTCTGCCGATCAGCGAAAACAACCTGGCATAAAAAGGACAGAGAGGAGAGCCGCCATGCAACTCATCGTCAAGGGGGGAACCTGCGTCAATCCCAACGGAAGCTTTCAGGCCGATCTGGCCATAGACGACGGAATCATCAGGCTCATCGGCCAGGGGCTATCCCTGCCGGCCGAAAGGACGCTAGATGCCCAGGGGAAACTGGTCCTGCCCGGGGCGATCGACGTTCATTGCCATATGCCCTGGATTTCTAAGGGAGTCTCCTCTGGGGATGATTTCTCCTCCGGCACGCAGGCGGCGGCCCGTGGAGGGGTAACTACTATAGTTCCATATATCGTGCCCGAGGAAGGCGAGACTTTAGAACAAAGCCTTGAGCAAAATCTCAGAAGGGCCTGCGGACACTCCTACGTGGATTACAGCTTGCAGGTCACCATACGTGATATCTCTCCGGCTATCCTGGCCGAGATGGGCGCGCTGGTCCGCAATGGCTTCCCCAGCTTCAAAATCTACACGGCTTATCCTGGTCTCCTCCTAGAAGATAGGGCCATCCTAGACCTATTTGAGCAGAGCGCTAGAGAGCAGTCCTTGATTTGTATTCACGCCGAGAGCGAGGTCATCGCCCACTTCCATACTCAGCGCTTGCTGGGGTCAGGGAAGCGAGGGGTATATTATTACCCGGATAGCCGACCGCCGATCTGTGAGGTTGAGGCCATCGCCCGCCTCCTCACCTATGCCAAACACCTGAAGGCCAATATCCACTTCTGCCACGTCAGTACCGCCCAGGGGGCCGCTCTCATCGGCTTGACCCGGGCCGAGGGGGCAAGGGTATCGGGGGAGACCTGTCCGCAATACCTTCTCTTTACCGATGAGGAGTACCGTCGTGATGATCCAGAGGCCACCTACTTCGTGGCCTCCCCTCCCCTCCGCCCCACCGACGATCAGGATGCGCTCTGGCGAAGCATCGCCAATGATGCGCTCTCTATAGTAGCGACCGACCATTGTCCTTATACAAGTGAGGAGAAAAAGGCGGGACGCTCCGATTTCACGATGATCCCGGGTGGGATGGCGGGCATTGAGACCCGCCTTCCCCTCATGTATACCGAGGGGGTAGGCCGGGGACGCCTCAGCCTCAACCGCCTGGTAGAGCTATGTTGTACCAATCCGGCCAGGCGTTTCGGACTCTACCCCAGGAAAGGGGTGATCGCCCCAGGCAGCGATGGCGATCTGGTCCTCATCGACCCGCAGCAGCGCACCAGGTTAACCGCCGCTGCTCTCCATTCGAACACCGACCATTCCGTCTATGAAGGAATGATCGTAGAGGGCTTTCCCTACACTACGGTTTTGCGCGGTCAAGTTCTGGTTGAGGAGGGGACCTTAGTGACTACCGAACCACAGGGGAAGCTGGTTTTCCGCAGCCTCGGCCCTGGTTGCCTATAAACGCTCTTAATTGAGGAGGTGTATTACGTTGAAACCGACACAGTTGGAGTCGGCCGAGCAACGCCCCACACCGCTGGCGATGCGCAACAATCACCATCTGGCCTGCGTTGAGGCCAGACGTTGCCTACACTGTTACGATGCCCCCTGTATCAAAGGATGTCCGGCTGGTGTCAGCATTCCTCGTTTCATCTGGCGGATTGAGCTGGCAAACCTCAGCGGTGCCTATGTAGCCGCACTGGAGAATAACCCCTTCCCGGCCATCTGTGGAGCGGTCTGCCCTACGGAATATCTGTGTGAGAAGAGCTGCACTGTGCACGGGATGGCCCCTTCCAGCGTGCGCATAGGGGCCCTGCATCACTATGCCGGAGCCCTCCTGCGACCGAGCTACGCTCACCTGCGTAACCTGTTCAATGGGCGGAAGGTGACCATCGTTGGTGGCGGTCCGGCTGGACTATCCTGTGCCCTCACCCTACGCCGTCTGGGGTACGCCGTCGATCTCTTCGAGCGAAACTCCTCACTGGGTGGGATGCTCACCCATGGCATTCCCCCTTTTCGTCTGCCCAGCGAAGTGATTCGCCTCGAGATGGAGTCCCTCCACGAAGCGGGGATAAATTTCCATCTGGGGAGTGAGGTCAGCCCCGCTGAGCTTTGCCGGCTGGTGGAGCGTTACGATGCCGTCTTCCTGGGCATCGGTCTGAGCATGGCCGTACCGTTCGCCGGGAGCGGGACTGAACTTGACGGGGTGCAGTCGGCCCTCGACTTCTTGAAAGCCATTCGCCTATATGAGCGTGGCGAAGGACCCCAGCCGAGGTTCGGCCAACGGGTGGTGGTGATTGGCGGAGGCAATGTCGCTATGGATGCCGCCTCAGTAGCGAAGAGTTGGGGGGCAGAGAGGGTGACCGTTCTCTACCGACGCACTCTGGCCGAGATGCCGGCCTGGCGGGCCGAATACGAATACGCCGTCTCCCTGGGCGTCGAGTTCCGCTGGCTGACCGGCGTATCCGCTTTCCGCGCTGACAGACGGCAAGTCATGGCCGTGCGTACGCAACTGCTGCGCCTGGGAGAACCAGATGACACTGGGCGCCGCCGGGTCGAACCGCTTGAGGGGGAAGGAGAAGAGTTCCCCTGCGATCAGGTGATCCTGGCCATCGGTCAGGCCCTGGAGAAAGGGCTCCTCGCCGGGCTGAACCTGGCGTTAACAGAGGGAGGCACCATCGCGGTGAATCCAGCATCGTTCCAGAGCACGCATCTGAAGGTCTTCGCCGCCGGTGACGTGGTCAATGGTGGGACCACCGTCGTCCAGGCCATCGCTGAGGGACGGAAGGCCGCTCTAGGGATACATAGATTCTTAAGCGGGGAGGGATAAAACAATGCTCAGCGTCGATCTTGCCCAAGAATTTTGCGGCGTTCGTTTCTCCAATCCGTTCACCCTGGCCGCCTCTCCCTGTACAGATAAGGCCGACCGCATCGCCCGTGCCTTCGCTGCTGGCTGGGGTGGGGCTGTCCTTAAGACTACCTCTATGCCCTCGGAAGAGGTCAGTTTGGTCTATCCGATGATCTCCGGACTCAGGCGTGGCCAAGAGCTGCTCGGATTGCACAACATCGATCTCATCTCCGTACGGCACATCGAGGAGATCGTCCGGGACATCCGCTGGCTGAAAGCAGAGTATCCGGACCGGGTCGTAATTGGCAGCATTATGGCCTCCAGGCAGAAGGATTGGGAGGACCTGGCTCGCCAGTTGGAAGAGGCTGGTGCTGACCTCATTGAGTGTAGCCTCTCTTGCCCCCACGGCACGCCGGGTGGCTTAGGCTATATGATCAGCCAGGACCCCCGTCTGACTGAGATGACCGCCCGCTGGGTCAAGGAGGCCGTGAAAAGGACGCCAGTGTACGTCAAGCTGACCTCCAACGTCACCGACATCGTTGAGATCGCCAGGGCGGTTGAGGCTAGCGGCTGCGCTGGCGTTTGTGCCATCGACTCCGTAGAGGCCTTAATCGGTTTAGACCTTGCTACCTTTTCCCCGCTCCCCTCCGTTCGCGGGCGCTCCTCCTTCGGAGGCTACACCGGCCGAGCGATTAAACCCATCGCCCTTCGTTGTGTAGCCGACATCGCCCGCCACGTGCGGCTCCCGCTGGCTGGGGTAGGTGGAATCTACGATTGGCGAGATGCGGCGGAGTTCCTTCTCGTCGGTGCCAGCAACTTGCAGGTTTGTACGGCAGCCATGGAAAATGGCTTCGGCTTGATCGAGGAACTGGCAGACGGGCTGAGCCGTTTCCTTGTTGATCGAGGCTACGCAAAGGTGGCTGACCTCTGCGGCCTGGCCCTACCGAAATTATGCGCACACGAGGAACTATCGCGCCAGTACAAAGTGCGCAGTCATATAATAAATGAGCTCTGTATCGGTTGTGGCCGCTGTTATGTAGCCTGTCGAGATGGGGGGCACGAGGCCATCGTTTTCGGTGAGGATAGGGTGGCCGCCGTAGACGAGAAGAGCTGTGTCGGCTGCGGACTGTGCCTCCAGGTCTGCCCTGTACCCACCGCTGTCACCTTACAGGAGGTAGAGGCTCCACAAACGAGCCCCTGCTGACAGGGCGAGGGTCGCGAGGGGAAGGCGCTGACTATTACTAAGAGATGATGCCTCTATCCTCTCCCGCTGGGAGTGATCCGCCTTTTGGGAGGGTTCTAGTGCGTAGATGTAGCGCAGGGCTTGTCCCCCCGCGCTACTAATTCCCTCTGTCGCCTCGGTGACAGGGGGCAGGGGGCAGGGGGATGAGGGCCATTCCCCCCTAACCGAGTTGCCAAGCCGCCCTCTATCAGTGTACAATGATATTGAGGGGGTGAAAGAGCGATGGAGGAGAAGGAGATAGGGGTAGTAACACACTATTATACCCATCTTCAGGTAGCGGCCCTGCGGTTAACCGAGGAGCTACACCTCGGTGACACCATCCATATCAAGGGGCATAGCACTGACCTGACGCAGACGGTGGACTCGATGGAGATCGAGCATCAGAAGGTGGAGAAGGCCGGTCCGGGACAGGCGGTGGCCATCAAGGTCAAGGAGCACGTCAGGGAACACGACCAGATATATAAAGTGCTCTCCTGACGAGCAGCGTCCTTTGGCACCATCCTATAGACAGGTCAGAAATAGGGCCTCGGCTGTCTTGACCATTTGGAGGGCTTGTTTACCCTGAGGACGCGGGGAGCGTCTGCGCCTCTTTGATCTGCGTCCAGAGCAGCAGCATCGCCAGCAGCGCCAGCCCAGCCCCGAAAAGGAAGGTGGCCTGGGGATTGATCATTTGCCATAGAAGGCCAGCGATGATGCTGGCCGGCAAAGCAGCGACACCAACAGCGGCGTGATAGAGGCCATAGGCTGTACCTCGCTGGGCCGGGACTACCACGTCGGCTACGAAGGCTTTAGCTGCCCCCTGTGTGGTCCCATAGTAGAGCCCGTAGAGCACGTAGAGCAACCAGATATGCCAGGCGGCCGCCGCCACCGCGAAACCGAAATAGATGAGGGCATAGGCTGTCCAGCCTAACACGATCAACCGTTTGCGTCCTAACCTATCCGAGAGTATCCCGGCGGGGAAGGATACCAGTGTATAGATGACGTTGAACATAACCAGCATGGTGAAGATCTGCAAGACAGAGAGCCCCACCGTCTGAGCCCGCAGGAGGAGGAAGGCATCGCTCGAGTTGCCCAGGGTGAAGATCACCATTATGGCCAGGAAAAATTTAAATTGCCGGTCAAAGCCGTGCAGCCTGAGCGATGGTGCTGCGGCGGGCCTTACCGCTGTCCTCACCTCGGTGACAAACAAGAGGAGCAAGAGCACGGCCAATAGCCCCGGTATTATGCCGACGAGGACCAATGTCTGAAAGGTGGATCGTTCCAAAGTCAAGAGTCCCCGCTGACTGAACCAGACGATGAGGGTAGCCAGGGCGAGGCCGACTACTGCCCCCGCTGTATCCAGGGCACGGTGAAAGCCAAAGGACTTCCCCCTCTCAGCCACCGGGCTGCTCGCGGCGATGAGGGCATCGCGTGGTGATGTTCTGATGCCCTTACCGACCCGGTCGGTGAAACGGACAACCAACACAATGCCCCAGTTGCTGGCCAGGTAGAGAAACGGTTTAGACACAGCGGAGAGCCCGTATCCCCAGGCCGTCAGCGTCTTTCGCTTTCCTATTCGGTCAGATAACCACCCACTGACGAGATTAAGCATTGTCGCCGTGCTGTCGGCGATACCCTCAATAAGTCCGATTATAGACACCCTGACGCCCAGCACATTGGCCAGAAAGAGGGGCAGGATGGTCAAGGTCATTTCACTGCTGATATCGGTGAGCAGGCTCACCCAGCCCAGGACGAATACGTTTTTATTAAGACCCCAGATGCGGCGTCCCAGCGGCGCCTCGCGCACGGCGGTGTCCCCTATTCTATCCAACGGTTATGCCTCCTTTAGTTTGCCCCCTATTATACCACTCATTTCAGGTAAAGCTCACAGGGCGCTGGCCGCTGAGTCTTCTGATGCAGACAGTTCCAAGCTCAATTGACACTGACGGCTGCTACACCTATAATCGGACATAGGGGGCGTAGCTCAGTGGGAGAGCGCTTGCTTCGCATGCAAGAAGTCAGGGGTTCGAATCCCCTCGCCTCCACCAGATATTCATCGATTGTCCTGTCGATCGCTGTCATCGTGACCTCACCTGGCTCATTCACAAAGACAAGCTGGAGCAATTTGCAGCGACCTATGATGACCCGAGAAAGGGCAAAAAGGAGGAAGCACGAAGTCCATCCGAGATAGCGCACATGGAGGCATCCAGTGGCAAGAAGGAGAAGTTCAAGCCTGACTAGCTACAGGGTCCAGAAGTCCAACGGGGCCAATCTCGGCTTCGAGGAGAAGCTCTGGCAGGCTGCTGACAAGCTGCGCAGCAATATGGATGCGGCGGAGTACAAGCATGTGGTCCTGGGCCTTATCTTCTTGAAATACGTTTCCGATGCTTTCCAGGAGCACTACCAGCAGCTCCGTCTGTGGACCTCCGATCCTTCGCACGGATACTACATCAAAGAGCCGCAGGCCCGATATGAACTCCTCGAGGATCGTGATGAGTACGTCGCTGCCAGTGTTTTCTGGGTGCCCCGGGAGGCCCGCTGGCGGTATCTCCAGGCCAACGCCAAACAACCAACCATCGGCAAGCTGGTGGATGATGCCCTGGTCGCCATAGAGCGGGACAATCTGTCCCTAAAAGGTGTGCTTCCCAAGGACTACGCCCGCCCGGCCCTGGACAAGCAGCGATTGGGGGAGATTATCGACCTTATCAGCTCCATCGGCCTGGGGGATGCTGAAAACCGCTCCAAGGACATTCTAGGCCGTGTCTATGAATACTTCCTCGGCCAATTCGCTAGCGCCGAAGGCAAGAAAGGGGGTCAGTTCTACACGCCTCGCTGCATCGTTCGCCTGCTGGTCGAGATGCTGGCACCTTATAGGGGCCGTGTCTTTGATCCCTGTTGCGGGTCGGGCGGCATGTTTGTCCAGAGCGAGAAATTCGTTGAGGCCCACGGCGGCCGCATCGGCGACATCTCCATCTACGGGCAGGAGTCGAACCACACCACCTGGCGACTGTGCAAGATGAACCTGGCCATCCGTGGCATAGAGGGCAATCTTGGCCCACGCAACGCAGACTCCTTCAGGAACGACCTGCACAAGGACCTGAGGGCCGATTTCATCCTCGCCAATCCGCCTTTTAATGACAACGACTGGGGTGGTGAGCAGCTCCGTGAGGACGTCCGCTGGAAATACGGCGTGCCCCCGGTAAACAACGCCAACTTCGCCTGGGTACAACACTTCATCCACCACCTCACCCCCACCGGCCTGGCGGGCTTCGTGCTGGCCAATGGCTCTATGTCCTCTAATCAATCTGGAGAGAGGGAAATCCGCAGGAACATCATTGAGGCCGACCTGGTGGACTGCATGGTAGCCCTCCCCGGCCAGCTATTCTATAACACCCAGATACCCGCTTGTCTCTGGTTCCTGGCCCGAGACAAGCGCAACCGCTGGTTTCGTGATCGCCGCCGCCAGGTCCTTTTCATTGATGCCCGCAGGATGGGGCGCATGATTGACCGGGTGCACCGGGAGCTCACCGACGAGGATATAGCCCGCATTGCTGGGACGTACCACGCCTGGCGGGGAGACGAGGGTGTGGAGTCGTACCAGGACATTCCGGGTTTCTGCAAGTCGGCCTCCACCGAGGAAATCGCCGCCCACAGCCATGTGCTCACTCCAGGCCGCTATGTGGGGGCTGAGGACATAGAGGACGAAGACGAACCCTTTGAGGAGAAGATATCACGGCTGACGGGGAAACTGGAGGAGCAGTTCGCTGAGTCAGCCAGGCTTGAGGCGGTGATTCGCCAGAACCTGAGGGGGTTGGGGCATGGCGGGTAAGTGGCCAGAACTCGAATGCAGGCTGAGAAAGGACATCGCAGCATGACGCGGGTCACCATCAGTGAGCCTGTCCTCCGCTGGGCTATGGAGCGCTCGGGCAGCCCAGGAGCCGTCGCGCGGAAGTTCCCCAAGCTGCCGGAGTGGCTCAGCGGTAAGAGCCGACCGACGCTGCGTCAGCTTGAGGAGCTCGCGAAGGCCACCTCGACCCCGCTGGGATACCTGTTCCTTTCTGAGCCGCCCCAGGAGCGATTGCCTGTTCCCCACTTCCGCACGCTGGGCGATGAGCCTCTACGCCGGTCCAGTCCTGACCTGCTTGAGACCATCCAGATGATGGAGCGCCGCCAAGCATGGATGCGGGAGTATCTGACGGAACAAGGTCACGAACCGTTGAGCTTTGTCCGCTCTGCACGGCTCACGGACATAGCGGAGGGGTTGGCTCGCGAGATGAGGCGCACATTGGGTCTCGCTCAAGGATGGACGGCCCAACAGTCCACTTGGACTGAGGCGCTGCGAGAGCTACAGAGCAGGATAGAGGAGGCCGGGATCCTTGTGGTCGTGAACAGCATCGTTGGAAACAATCCGCATCGCAAGTTGAACGTCACCGAGTTTCGTGGCTTCATCCTGGTGGATGAGTATGCACCGTTGGTCTTTGTCAACGGTGCCGACAGCAAGGCTGCGCAGATGTTCACGCTGGCACACGAGCTGGCGCATATATGGTTCGGTAGCAGTGCTGCATTTGACTTGCGGGAACTTCAACCCGCGGACGACGAGACGGAACGGGCTTGCAGCCAGGTTGCCGCTGAGTTCCTGGTCCCGAGAGATGAGCTACAAGAGATGTGGCCATTCATCAAACAAGGGCCTGACCCTTTCCAAGCCATCGCTCGCCAGTTCAAGGTCAGCGAAGTCGTCGGCGCTCGCAAGGCTCTCGATCTGGGTCTCATCACCAAACACGAGTTTCTAGACTTCTATGTTGCCTATCAGCAAGCCGAGCGCTCGGCTGCTGCACGAGGTCAAGAGGGCGGCAACTTCTACGCCACCCAGAATCTCCGCCTCGGTCGGCGCTTTGCGGAAGCAGTGATGCGCGCTGTAAGAGAGGGCAATCTTCTCTACCGAGAAGCCTACGAGCTAACAGGGCTTTACGGACAGACATTTGAGAGGTATGGGAGATTCCTCGCCTCAGGAGCGCTGGTGTGACCGCCCTTCCCGTGTATCTTCTGCCCGTGTATCTCCTGGATGCTAACGTGTTCATAGAGGCGGCACGTCGGTACTACGCTTTCGACATTGCCCCGCGCTTCTGGGAGCAATTAATTGAGCATGCGGAAAGTGGCCAGGTTCAGAGCATTGACCGCATCAAGGTGGAAATTGACCGAGGTAAGGATGACCTCAAGCAATGGGCAAATGGTAGTTTCCACCAGTGGTTTGAGTCAACGGGTCACGATGATGTTGTTCAAGCTTATCGTCAGGTCATGACTTGGGCTCAGGGTCAGAGCCAGTTTACCGACGCGGCCAAGGCTGAGTTTGCCAGCGCGGTGGATGGCTGGCTGATCGCGTATGCTAAGGCGAGGGGATGCGTCATCGTGACGCTTGAACGGTTTGATGCCAACGTGAGGCGGAGGATTCCGATTCCCAATGTCTGCCGGGCATTCAACATTCGGTACATTGATACATTTGAGATGCTTCGTGCCCTGGGAGTGAAGTTGAGCTGAAATGGTAGATGGTCGCCTTCCGTGAAAGGAGTGGGGTATGTCCGGTGAGTGGCACACCGCCTCGATTGGTGAAGTCGCAGAGAAGGTAGCGATGGGGCCTTTCGGCTCATCAATCAAGGTTGAGACATTTGTTTCCGAAGGCGTCCCAGTTATTAGTGGCCAACACCTTCATGACTCCAGACTTGACGAGACGCCCGGATTCAACTTCATCACTCCCGAGCACGCAGACCGGCTGAAGAATGCAAACGTCCAGAGGGGGGATGTGGTCTTCACCCACGCTGGTAATATCGGGCAGGTCTCGTATATTCCTTGGAACTCACGATACGAGCGCTATGTCATTTCCCAACGGCAGTTCTACATGCGCTGCAACCCTCAACACGTTATCCCCCAGTTTGTGGTGTACTACTTCAAGACAGCAGAAGGACAACACAAGCTTCTGGCCAATGCAGCCCAAGTGGGGGTTCCGTCGATCGCACAGCCGGTAACGTACCTGAAGACTATCAAGATTCCCCTTCCTCCCCTCCCAGAGCAGCGGGCCATCGCTGCCATCTTGGGGGCGCTGGATGACAAGATTGAGCTGAACCGCCGCATGAACGAGACCCTGGAGGCAATGGCCGGGGCCCTCTTCAAGAGTTGGTTTGTGGGCCTTGAGCCTTTCCGAGACCAGGGAATGCAGGATTCTCTCGTGGGGCCAATACCAAAGGGATGGCGGTGCGCTACTGTTGCCGAAGCGGTCGGTATTAACCCACCTCGCAGACTTGAGCGGGGAGCGAACGCCGTCTATGTTGATATGTCTGCTCTACCCACAGCATCAGCACGTGTGTTGGAAACGATTAGGAGGCCGTTCTCTGGTTCAGGATCACGTTTCGCCAACGGTGATGTTCTACTAGCCCGCATAACACCCTGCCTGGAAAATGGCAAGACCGCAGTAGTCGACTTTCTACAAGATGGGGAGATTGGCTGGGGCTCCACTGAATTCATTGTGCTAGGGCCAAAGCCTCCTCTGGGTATGCCTTTCAATTACTGTCTTGCCCGGCATCCTGACTTTCGGGCCCATGCTATCCAGGCAATGACCGGAACGTCTGGCCGCCAGCGTGTCGACCCTGGCTGTTTTGACCATTACTGGGTGGCAGTTCCCTTGCCCTCTATCGCCGAACGGTTCGAGCAACAGGTGAAGCCCTGGTTTCAAAAGATGAAAGCTAACGATGACGAATCCCAAGCCCTTGGTGCTATCCGAGCTAGCCTATTGCCCAAGCTCCTGTCCGGGGAGATACGGGTGAAGGATGCGGAGAAGTTCGTGGAGGCGATAGCATGACCGGCAACTCTTTCTTTGACGAGTCTCAAGAGCAGTCCCAGGTTAAGGCTGAAATAGTTGCAAAATACTTCTGGGCTTGGGCTAAGGTGATTATTCCGTCTCAAAAAGGAAGGGGGAACAAAATCGCTTACATAGACCTGTTTGCTGGGCCAGGTCGCTATAAGGACGGGACAAAGTCCACACCATTGCTTGTCCTAGAACGTGCGATTCAGGACCCAGATATGCGAGAAATGCTAGTTACCATTTTTAACGATGCGGATTCGAACAATACTCAGACGCTCTGCCAAGCTATTGATTCGATTCCAGGTATAAAAGTGCTCAGGCACAAGCCACAAGTTTACAACGCGCTAGTTGGGGAAGAAATAGTCAAGATGTTTGAACAGATGCGCCTTGTCCCCACCCTCTTTTTTGTGGACCCTTGGGGCTACAAGGGACTATCACTTCGTCTCATTAACTTGGTGCTTAAGGATTGGGGTTGTGATTGTATTGTTTTCTTTAACTATAACCGCATCAATATGGGGTTTAATAACGAATCTGTTAAAGAACACATGAACGCCCTTTTTGGCAAAGAACGCGCAGATAAGCTCCGGGAGCAACTCGAGCCTATGCGACCTCACAAGCGAGAGTTGACTATTGTTGAAGCCCTTGCCGAAGCACTTAAGGAAATGGGCGGCGAGTACGTCCTGCCATTCCGTTTCAAGAACGGCAGTGGCAACCGCACTAGTCATCATTTGGTTTTTGTTAGCAAGCATATCAAAGGCTACGAAATCATGAAGGAAATTATGGCTAAGGAAAGCTCAAGCGCACAACAAGGCGTGCCATCCTTCGAATACAACCCGGCCACGCGCAGCCAACCCTTGCTTTTTGATCTTTCACGACCACTTGATGATCTCGAAGGTATGCTGCTGAATGACTTTGCTAGCCGGAAGATGACAATGCTGGAGGTGTACAATCAGCATCATGTCGGAACGCCCTATATCAAATCCAATTATAAGGATGTTCTCGCAAGACTTGAGGCCCAAGGTAAGGTTTCAGCCGACCCTCCTGCAGATCAGCAGCGCAGGCGCAAGGGTGAATCTACATTTGCGGACACAGTAACGGTCATGTTTCCATCGAAGGGTAACATATAGCTATGGCGACGAAATCTTCCATCGAGTGGACCGATTCCACGTGGAACCCACTAACGGGCTGCACTAAGGTCAGTCCCGGATGCAAGCATTGCTACGCTGAGAGAATGGCGTTCCGGCTGCAAGCGATGGGGCAACCTAATTACTCAAATGGATTCAAACTGACGTTGCATGAGCCTGTATTAGAGGCACCGCTAAGCTGGAAGAAGCCACTGATGATTTTTGTTAATTCTATGAGCGATTTGTTCCACGAAGACGTTCCTGTGCCATTCATCTTGAAGGTTTTCGATGTCATGCGGCGCGCTTGGTGGCACCAATTTCAGATTCTTACGAAACGATCACAGCGTTTGCTCGAACTTAACTCAGCGATTCACTGGCCCGAGAATGTGTGGATGGGTGTCAGCATCGAAAATATGGATTACATCTTCCGTGCTGACCATCTGCGCCAGACCAGTGCCCGAACAAGGTTTTTGTCTCTCGAACCGTTACTAGGACCGCTGCCAGACCTGGATCTTCATGGGATCCACTGGGTGATAGTCGGCGGTGAGTCGGGGCCAGGGGCAAGGCCTGTAAGAGAGAACTGGGTAACACAAATCAGGGAACAGTGTCTGGCGGCTAGCGTGCCATTTTTCTTCAAACAGTGGGGAGGGGTGAGTAAGAAGCGTGCCGGACGCCTGCTGCAGGGTCGCACCTGGGATGACTCACCTGTGCAAGGTCAGTTGGCGTTTAGAATCCGGGACAAACACGAGAGCGAAACTGGCCTCGTAAGACGTCTCAAAGGGGGCACGGCGCCATGATCCAGCACGTCCTCACTGAGTCCGTAGTAGAAGAAGCCACCATTGACTGGCTCAAGGGTCTCGGCTATCAGCATTTGCCTGGGCCGGACATTGCCTGCGACGGCCCACATCCCGAGCGCAGAAACTACTCGGAAGTAGTGCTGGTAGAAAGGCTGCGCTCTGCCCTGGCCTCGTTGAACCCGGATATTCCTACCGAGGCTCTGGAAGACGCCTTCAGAAAGGTCACCCGCCCTGATAGCCCCAGCCTCATGGTCAACAACCGTCAGTTCCACAAGATGCTGACTGAGGGCGTGGATGTGGAGTATCGCAACGAAGAGGGGCGCATCGTGGGCGACAAGGTCTGGCTGGTGGATTTTGCCAACCCAGACCGGAACGACTGGCTGGTGGTCAATCAGTTCACCGTTATCGAAGGGCAGCATAACCGCCGCTCCGACCTGGTAGTTTTTGTCAATGGTCTCCCCCTTGCAGTGATAGAGCTGAAGAATCCGGTCGACGAGAACGCCACCATTAAGGCTGCGTTCAACCAGTTTCAGACCTACAAGACGGACATCCCGTCTCTTTTCCCCTATAACGAGTTGCTGGTCATCAGCGATGGCACCGAGGCCCGAGTGGGAACGCTGACGGCGGGCTGGGAGTGGTTCCTCCCCTGGCGCACCAGCGACGGAGCCACGGCTGCTCCGAAGGGTGTCTCAGAGCTGGAGGTGCTCCTCAACGGCATGTTCGAGAAGAGCCGCTTCCTTGACCTGGTGCGCCACTTCATTCTTTTCGAGGTAGACGGCTCCAGGATAGCCAAGAAGGTAGCAGCCTATCATCAATATCACGCCGTCAATGCAGCAGTAGCAGCCACGGTGGGGGCGACATCGCCCAAGGGGGATAAGCGAGTAGGCGTGGTATGGCATACCCAGGGTGCGGGCAAGAGCCTTACGATGGTGTTCTACGCCGGAAAGATCGTCCTTCATCCGGCTATGGAGAACCCTACCCTGGTCTTATTGACTGACAGGAATGACCTCGACCAGCAGCTCTTTGGCAACTTCGCCTTGGCCCATGATCTGCTCAGGCAGCAGCCTGTGCAAGCCGAGAGCCGAGAGCATTTGAGAGACCTCCTCAAGGTAGCCTCTGGGGGTATCGTATTCACCACTATCCAGAAGTTCCTCCCAGAGGGTGGGGGGAGGTTCCCGCTGCTGTCGGACCGCCGCAATATCGTCGTCATTGCTGATGAAGCTCATCGCAGCCAGTATGATTTCATCGATGGCTTCGCCCGCCACATGCGAGATGCCCTCCCCAATGCTTCGTTCATAGGGTTCACTGGCACCCCCATCGAAAAAGACGACAGAAGCACCCCGGCGGTATTCGGGGACTACATCAGTATCTACGACATTCAGCGAGCAGTGGAGGATGGTGCTACTGTCCGTATCTTCTATGAGGGGCGGCTGGCGAAGCTCGAACTAAAGGAGGAGGAAAGGCCACACATAGACCCTGACTTCGAGGAGGTTACTGAAGGTGAGGAGGAAACTGTCAGGGAGAGGCTTAAGACCAAGTGGGCCCGCCTTGAGTCGATGGTAGGGACCGAGAAACGGATAGGGCTTGTGGCCAAGGACATCGTGGAGCACTTCGAGCAACGCCTGGAGGCTATAGACGGCAAAGGGATGATAGTGTGCATGAGCCGGCATATCTGCGTGGACCTTTATGACGCCATCACCAAACTTCGCCCCTCTTGGCACCATCCAGACGACGATAAGGGTGTGATTAAGGTAGTCATGACCGGCTCCGCAAGCGACCCGCAGAATTTTCAGCCTCACATCCGTAACAAAGAACGCCGGGAGTTCATCAAGAAGCGGATGAAAGACCCTGCAGGCTCATTGAAACTAGTCATCGTTCGGGATATGTGGCTCACTGGCTTCGATGCGCCCTGCCTGCACACTATGTACATTGATAAGCCCATGCGTGGCCACGGCCTGATGCAGGCCATAGCCCGTGTAAATCGGGTCTTTCGTGATAAGCCCGGAGGCCTGGTGGTTGATTACCTGGGCATCGCCGACGAGCTAAAAAAGGCCCTTATGGACTACACGGAAGGCTCCCGCCGCGACACGGGAATCCCCCAGGAAGATGCGGTGGCGATAATGCTCGAAAAGTATGAGATCGTCTGTGGCATGTTTCATGGCTTTGATTATTCTAAGTTCATCACCGGTGCCCCAGCTGAGCGCCTGGCGATCATTCCTGCGGCTATGGAGCATATCTTGAGCCAGAAGGATGGAAAAGTGCGGCTACTGCAAGCCGTAACGGAGCTATCGAAGGCTTTCGCCCTCTCCGTCCCTCATGGGGAAGCGCTTAAGATCAAGGACGATGTTGACTTTTTCCAGACGGTACGAGCGGCCATAGCCAAGAACACCCAGCTACCAGGAAAAGCTGAAGAGGAGTTGGATTCGGCTGTTCGTCAAATCGTATCCAGAGCGGTATCTTCTGACGAGGTAGTCGACATATTCAGCGCTGCCAGTCTCAAGAAACCGGATATCTCAATCCTGTCTGACGAGTTCCTTACAGAGCTGCAGGGTATGCCACATCGTAATCTTGCCCTCGAGTTGCTGCAGAAGCTCCTTAATGACGAAATCAAGGCACGAGCCAGAAAGAACCTGGTCCAGTCCCGTTCGTTTGCCGAGATGCTTGAAACCACCATTCGTAGATATCAGAATCGTACCATCGAGGCTGCCCAGGTGATCCTAGAACTCATCGAACTGGCTAAGCAAATGCGCGATGCCAAAGCGCTGGGCGAAAAGCTGGGACTAAGCGAAGAAGAGGAGGCGTTCTACGACGCCCTCGAGGTGAACGATAGCGCGGTGAAGGTGTTGGGTGACGAAACGCTTAGGACGATAGCACGTGAACTCGTAGAAACGGTTCGGCGCAATGTCACTATCGACTGGACGATCAGAGAGAGCGTCCGCGCCAGGTTGCGAATAGCGGTCAAGCGACTCCTTCGCCGGTACGGCTACCCGCCAGATAAACATGAAAAAGCCACCCTGACAGTACTGGAGCAAGCTGAATTGTTATGCAAAGATTGGGCTGGCTAAGAAAGGGGTAGCTGTCCAATGGCTGCCATGCCACAGTTGCCGAAATAAAGAGCAACGTTTATACTTTATTATGGAATTTGTA
Organism: Chloroflexota bacterium; assembly: GCA_023475225.1. Lineage (NCBI taxonomy): Bacteria > Bacillati > Chloroflexota > Chloroflexota bacterium. Next base: position 31,269 of record JAMCVK010000021.1, on the reverse strand, counting down.
ACCTGCTGTGCACAGGAGGAGATATCCTAAACAAAGAACGAGATCGGGGGAGGCCAATGGAGACATTGCAAAATAGGAAGCCACGCAGGGGCACCGAATCTGAGGTGAAGGGCTTGCTCAGAAGCGCAGAGCAGCAATTCCCCGGCATCACTGACCTGCTCAAGGTCTATGGTGGCTACGAGGAGATGATCCGCGAGGTACAGCAATATGTGGAAGCGACTCGGCAAGAGCCGCTTATTACGACTTCCAACCGGTCTGACCTCCAATAGAGAAGGGCGTAGCGGATGCCAACCTGGGGGGAATTGCTAAGAAGGCTGCAGGAACTCCAAGCACAAGGACGAAGGGATGCCCTCGATGTAATACGGCGTGAGGCCCTGGCAGACCTGGCTAGTTATACAGGGCGCAATGTGGTGCTATACGCAAGCGGGCATCTCCAAAAGCCCAGGGTGCCTCCTGAACTTCTCAGTATTACCAATGAGGATATCGAAGGCTTCATGGAGGTGTTCTACGGTCTGCAAGGACGAAAATTGGACATCGTGCTGCACAGTCCTGGTGGACGCGCAGAGGCCACCGAAGCTATCGTAAAGTACTTGCGGAGCAAATTCCGGGACATCCGTGTATTTGTCCCTCATGAGGCGATGTCTGCCGCAACGATGCTTGCCTGTGCTGCCAATATAGTTGTCATGGGCCGCCAGTCTTACATGGGTCCAATCGACCCCCAATTTCAGCTTGCAACTCCTCTGGGTATTCAGTCCGTTCCTGCACAAGCGATACTGGATCAGTTCGCCCGTGCCAAGCGGGAGTGCGCAGAGGACAGGGCAAACCTAGCTGTCTGGGTGCCGAGTCTGCAGCAGTATGGTCCAGCCCTTCTGGAACAGTGCGAAAATGCCATAGCGTTGTCTCGGGAACTGGTGTCAAGCTGGCTCACCACATGGATGTTACGAAGGTCACGCAAACGGGAGGAGCGAGCAAAGCGAATCGCTTCCGCCCTCAGCGACCACGAAGAGCTTCGAACTCATGGCCGGCCGCTTGATAGGAATTATCTCAGATCATTGGGCATGAGGATAGAATTCCTCGAATCAGACCAGAACCTGCAAGACAAGGTGCTAACTGCCTATCACGCTTGCATGCATACGTTTTCGGCTACTGCCGCTACGAAGATAATAGAAAACCATCAAGGGCGGGCCTTTATAAAGCTGGCTCAACAGGTTGTTATCCAAGGTCCACCGCCAACCCAACCTGTCCCACTCCCTCAGCAGCCACCGCCGTCACCTCCGCAACCTGAAGCGCCATCGTTGCAGGGCTAAGTGTTGCGCTTGAACTCGTCTAGCAGGGTTGTAAGCTTCGCCGTCTGTTCATCAACCGGTAACTTCGGAAGAGGTCGTGGTCTACCCTCGCTGACAAGACGGCATTCCAAGGGATCACCACGCAGGATAAAAGACAGAACTTTTCACTTGGTGAGCCGAGCCGGAGTCGAACCCAAGGAGGCTGGAGAGCAGATTGTTCAGCCATACCTAGAGTCGACTTGAGATAGCACATACTGTTGCGCTAGAAGCTCTCTACTATCGCAGTCGTGTTATCCGAAGGGTGTAGGCTATGTGGTTAGACCGAAGGCCAGGCTAAAGGTTCTTAATATCGTCCCCTTGCCTCCACCATCGGAGCGTTCCGGGTTACGTTTGATCAGTTTGAGTCATCCGACTGGATAGAGGCGATAGGCTGCTACTGGCTCCTCTCTCCCCTTAACTTGAAGGCTCAGCGGCTCACAGGAATACCCTGATGGGAGGAGATGGGTCTGTCCCTCACAGGTAGAGGCCCCAGCAAGGATCTCGCCCTTCTGGGCCAGGCCCGATAGACGAGCCGCCACGTTCACCGTGTCGCCGATGGCTGTGTAGTCCGTCACCTCTCCCCCACCGACGTTGCCGACTATGGCTAGGCCACTGTTGATGCCGATCCCGATGGCAAAGGGTAGATTCAAGCCCGCCACCTCTTCCTGAAGGGCGATGGCTGCTTCAAGGGCCACCTGCCGATGCTGGGACTGAGGAATTGGAGCGTTGAAGAGGGCCATAATGGCATCGCCCAGAAATTTGTCTATCAGCGCATCTCGTTGCATCAGAAGGTCGCTGGCGGCGACGAATAAAACGTTGAGTGATTTCCGTAATTGGTCCAGAGGTGTCCGCTCAGCCAGGGAGGTGAAACCGCGGACATCGGCGAACAGGACCGTAATTTCCTGCTCCACGGCAGGAAAGCGCACCTTGCCTCACCGATTGCAGAGACTAGGATTTTTGGCGAAGGGCATTATCCCCCGCAGGCGGAAGGGGAGGGCCCGCAGACCCCGGATCGGGGTGCGACACACCTTACAATACCGCGTGTATACGATTTCAGCCCTCATGACCCTTCTCCTTTCGGTAGTTTACGATCTCTTGAAGAGCCTGGCAAGCAGACCCTTTCGAGCGCTAGGCGCACTCTCGCCATGCACCTGCTGCCGATGCTCACCATATCCCTCAGCGGTGTAAAACCTTATCCCGCAGCAGGTGTACTTTACCTGGGGCTGCTCCCCATGGACCTTTTGCCGGTGCTCGATATAGGTTGACTCGCTGGCGAAATTTATACCGCAACAGACGAACTGGGGCATCCTTCACACCTCCCCCCTTAAATATAGCACCTTGTATATGGATTGTCACCTAGACGTAGCCGTTAGAGTGACCTTGGAGCCGTTTCCAGGCTGCGCCAACGATTGTCTTCAGGTCGGCGAAGCTCGGGGTACAGAAAAAGGGCGTGAGCAAGCTAAGTGAGTGCTTCATCACACCTGGCCGTTGCCTTAGGGTTTATCACTACGGCAGGGACGTGCTTTAAGAAGCTGCTGTTTTCCACATGTTTGGCATGAAAGATTATGCCTGAGATTCGTGTATGAGGCTGCTTGGTCAATGCGTTTACCAAAGCCTGGTTTGCAGCTTCACACTCACGAGTGCCCCAGAGAAATAATGGGCTTCCAATAATAACTTCTGCCTCACCAGAAGGAAGTTGCTTACCTTTATCAACTATACGCTTAATCCACTGGCTGACGACTTGGCTCGGCTCAGGTTCCAGTCCTGATATACTTACCCGACCACCTGGTCCCCCACTACTTTCGAACCTGGCCTCAAAGGTTTCACCCGTATAAATGGCCGGCAGGGTAGCCTTTGAGAATTGCTGTTTCATTATTGTGACTGCTGACCTGGCTTGTGACACAGGGGGACTCTCGCTAGGGTAGAAATGTATCATTCCGTTGACAGGGCCCAGCGCTTTGGAGAACCAGTCATTGAGTAACTTTTCAGATTTGAACACGTCCTGGTTGAGCGCTGTCCAGATGTGAACCCCATCTATTTCAAATTCAGGTGGATTTTCAGCGCCTTCTCTACCTGTGGAAGGTATTGTAAAGGCAGCGAGCCTCTGAAGCTGACCAAGCGACGTTTATCCACCGTTCTAATCTGATTGGCCTTTATCTGAGAATCTACGGTGAGGCCCGCAACGCCTTTGGGAACGAGAACTTCGAAAGGGTACTGTTTCTTGGCAGGCTGCCCGGTAATAGGAAGGACGGTGACGATCTGGGAGAATTCATTGTTGATGTCGTTGGAAACAACTAGCGCCGGCCGATGCTTACCAGTTTCAGACCCAACAACAGGGTCAAGGTTCACCTCGTAAATATCTCCATATCGGGGGAAACCTGCCTCATGGATGGGCTTCGGCTCACGCTGGGACATAGTTACCTCCAACCCATGTCATCGTGACCATCCCTCCAGCGTAGCTCCCTCCCATTCTCTGTTAATCTCTGTATTTTCTTCTCGCCTTGCCTGATAACCCTCCATGAGAGCTTGTCTGAGCTGTTCCCGTTCAAGTTCCTGCAGCTTGTCAAGAACGGCCGCAGCGACGAAGGCGCTGCGCTTGCGTTTGCTGACACGAGCCTTCAACGCCTCAGCTACGTCTTCAGGAACTGTAAAATTGAGCTTCAAAGTTTTCATGACTAATACCCCCTTAGTGCTCCAACCTAGCAGCTTATTTCCTCATCACTTTTCTTCAGTCCTATAACCATTTGTATGACCCCTGATTATCTCTACTAATAGTAAGTATATCATCGCCAGTTACGGGTGGTCAGGAGGCTGGAGGTAGATTGACTTCTGGTATAGGTTGCCTCATAATGTTTTCAGATGACAGTTGGTGTAAAACATCTCCATTTAGGGTGTTATACAGCGAAATTACAGTCTAAGTACTAGTTAGCCGCGACACTCGCCAGCAGGCGTAGGTATGCCCTGGAGGTCAAATCCGATCCCCACAGATGAATGATCAAAGGTAAAGGAGAAGAGCATGAATCATCTACTCCAATCGGCCGCAAGTGAACAGCCAGCTGTTCAGTTGAAGCAGTTCTTTCAAAGGAAGGGCTACATACGGGTGGCAAACAAGGAACGCATCGAGGCGCTTGGCCGGAGAAAATATAAAAAGGGTTACGAAGTCCGGCTGATGTTGGCGCCGAGCGAACTTGCTCAGGTTCGCCACCTGCTTGAGCAAGTAGGGTTCAAAGCTGCCAGTCCGTATCCAAAAGGCAAGCAGATCGTTCAACCCATCTATGGTCGAGCAGCCGTGGAGTGGTTCCTGTCCGCGGAACTGGCTGTGTAATCTGTCACCTCTCCCCCGCCGACATTGCCGACTATGGCCAGGCCGCTGTTGATGCCGATGCCAATGGCGAAGGGCAGATTCAGGCTAGCTGCCTTTTGCTGGAGGGCGATGGCTGCTTCCAGGGCCACCCTCCGATGCTCAGGCTGAGGGATTGGGGCGTTGAAGAGCGCCATGATGGCATCGCTTCCTTTACAGCGTCCTGTATATGGATTGTCCCCTAGACGTAGCCGTCAGGGTGCTTCTGGAGCCATTCCCAGGCCGTGCGAATGATGGTCTTTAGATCGGCGAAGCGTGGCTGCCAGTTTAACTCGGACCTGATCCTTTCCGAGCTGGCCACCAGGATGGCTGGATCGCCCAGACGGCGCCCCTTCACGATGGTCGGTATCTCTCGCCCGGTAACCTGGCGCGCCGTCTCGATGACCTGCAACACAGAGAAGCCATCACCATTGCCCAGGTTATATACGCCGCTGCGCCCCTCGTCCAGCGCTTTCAAAGCCAGCACGTGGGCCAGGGCGAGATCAGTCACGTGAATGTAGTCTCTGATACAGGTGCCATCTACTGTATCGTAGTCTGTTCCGAACACCTCCACCCAGAGGCGTTGTCCCAGGGCCGTCTGCAAGACGACGGGGATGAGATGCGTCTCCGGGCGATGGTCTTCCCCTAGCTGCTCCGAAGCTCCCGCAGCGTTGAAGTAGCGCAGCGAGATATGGCGCAAGCCATAGGCCTGTTCATACCAGCGGAGCATCCGCTCCAGGGAGAGTTTTGATTCCCCATAGGGGTTGGTTGGCTCCAGCGGGTCATCCTCACGGATGGGGATGTTCTTGGGCTCCCCGTAGACGGCGGCTGTTGAGGAGAACACGATCCTTTTCACCCCATTGGCCCGCATGCTCTCGAGTAGATTCCAGCCATTCACGAGGTTATTATAGAAAAAGGGTGCTGGATCGACCATTGATTCGCTCACCAGGCTGCTCGCCGCCATGTGGATGACTGCCTCAATGGGGTAATGCTGAAAGATGGCCGTGAGCACTGTTCTATCAGATAGATCGGCCTGGACGAAGATGGCTCCTTCCAGGACGGCCTGGCGATGTCCGGTAGATAGGTTATCGCAGATGATCACCTCCTGGCCATCCCTCAGCAGCTCTTCCACGACGACACTACCGATATAACCAGCACCCCCCGTCACTAAGACAGCCAAGATCGAACCTCCTCCAGAAAGCCCTAGAACCCTCGTTTGGATGCCCTCATCCCCCCTTGCCCCCCTTCTCCCTCTGGGAGAAGGGGGGAGGTGGGTTTGGGAATACCCCAAACCCCAGCCGAAGGGCTTCGCCCCTCGGCACTCCCCCATTCAGTCCGGGAAGAGAGGAACCGGGGCGGAGCCCTAGAACCCTCCCAGAAGGGGGTTACCCCTTCCTAGACTACTCCTTTGGAGACAGCACCATTATAGCACAGCTCCTTTATGACATAGGTGAGGATCAGTTGCACAAACATCACTCATCCCGCCGGGATAGCAGAGCAAGGGATTCGTCGGATGGAGCCTTGGCTGCTTCCTGTACCCTTCTCCCTCGCACCAGCGAGGCGGCAATGCCTATGGCCGCAATGGCGGCCGCCGCGCTGTAGGCGAGCTGAAAGCCTCTCATAAAGGCCGTAAGCAGTAGGGCATTCCCTCCCTGTCCCGTCGCCGCCGGCAGATCATGCAGGGTGGCGTGCCCGACAATGGAGGACATGCCGCTGGCCAGGATAGTACCGCTCACGGCCACGCCGCCGACCATCCCCAGGTTGCGCATCATGGAGAGGAAGCCGGAGGCAAGACCGTAGCGCTCCCGAGGAACACTGCCCATCACGGCGCTGTTGTTGGGCGATTGGAACATACCCTGCCCCAACCCTAAGAGCGTCAGGCGGGCCAGGACATCCCCATATCCGGAGCTGATGCTCAGCTGACTCAGCGAGAAGAGGGCTAAGCAGTTAATGGCCAGCCCTAGCGATGAGAGGAGACGCGCCCCGAGTCGATCGGAGAGCCAACCGCTTAGCGGTGCCACCACGGCGATCACCAGGGATACCGGTGTCAGCAGAACGCCAGCCTGGACTGGGGTGTAGCCCAAGACCAATTGCAGGAAGAAAGGCATTAAGAACATATTGGCAGAGATGGCTAGGTAAGAGAGGCAGGCTGCCGCATTACCGGCAGCGAAGAAGCGACTGCGGAAAAGACTCAGATCAACCATAGGGTGCTGAACATGCCTCTCAATGACCAGAAAAGCCACGAGGAAGACAAAAAACATGACGAGTAAGAACGAAACAGAGGGTGATCCCCAGCCGCTGTCCTGGCTGTTGGTAAGGGCCACGAGCAAGGCCAACACAGACACAGCTACGGTCAATGCCCCTAGCAGGTCGAAGGCTAACCTTGGCCGTCCACTCAAGACTGAGATGCGCTCCTCGCTCAGCATCAGGAGAGCCATCACCGTACCGATGACCCCAACGGGCACGTTAACGTAGAAGATGGAACGCCACCCCAACCAGCCGATGAGCAGTCCACCCAGCGTCGGTCCCACCGTGGCTCCGGTGGCCACGATGGTAGCGTTGATGCCCAGGGCCTTGCCTCGTTCCCGCGAGGGGAAGACGGCTGTGGTAATGGCCATGCCGTTGGCCATAAGCATCGAGGCACCGATGGCCTGAAGCACCCGAAAGAGGATGAGCTGCCACGGACTTTGGGCTGCCCCGCAGAGGGCAGAACCGCTGGTGAAGACGATGAATCCGGCGGTGTATACCCTCTTGCGCCCCACCATGTCCGCCAGGCGCCCAAAGGGAAGAAGGAGTACACTGATGGTAAACAGGTAGGCCATCACTACCCACTCGATGGTGGGTAAATCGGTACGGAAGAAACGCATTATCGTCGGCAGACCGATATTGACGATGCTGCCATCAAGGGAAGCCATAAAGATGCCGATGGCCACTGTTCCCAGAGCCCACCATTTATGGCTTTCGCCCTCGGTCAAGCGGGACAACGAACCTCTCATCAGATTCCCCTTAGAGTGTTGAATGGCTCCCCCCAAACCCCCGCCTGCGGCGGGCAGGCCCAGAGGGGATTCAAGGTAGCCCTGCGGGCTTTTTATGTTCTGGGGCACCCTCACCCCCTTAATCCCCCTCTCCCGCTTTGCGAAAATAGGGGCGAGGGCTTTGCGAAAGTAGGGGCGAGGTGACCTCGCCCCTACTAGGGCTCCCCATTCAGGCCGGGAGGAGAGGATCTAGGGCAGAGCCCTAGATCCCCCCCAGCAGTGAGACTGCCCTCACCCCCGTCCATCTCCTGCCAAGCAGGAGATGGGAGATGATAGCCGGGGCGGATCTCTGATCCCCTGTAGGGGATTACCCCCCTTCTGAACTACCCCCTGAGAGAAGGGGGATTGAACCTGGGCTGCATCTCACTTCACTCCCTGCGGTGAGCTGCGCCCCCTTGGAACCCCCAAACGTCTCCCTGCGCTGCTGAGTATGTCACGACTCGTATGTTACCATGAACCGACCGAAACGGTAACCAGGGTTAGCCAGGCTACCTGTACTCCCCAACTCAGCCAGTTTTGTGCTAAAATAGCCCTAAATAATGAATGGTGATTGAGATGAGAAGAGCAGAGCGTAACACGCCCGGGGTGATTGACACCATCGGGTCCGGTTTTGAACGCATCAACCGCATACTTTGGGTCTTGTTGTTCTCCCTGGCCTTGGATGTCTTACTATGGCTTGGCCCACGCTTATCGGCTGCGCCTCTGGTGAACAAGGCCCTGGCCTGGTATGCAGCATCCCTACCTTTGTATTTGAAAGAGGGTCGTACGCCGGCGGCGATAGCCGAGGAGATCATTAAACAGTTCAACCAGTTGCAGCCCGCTTTGGAAGCAGCCGCAGAGAAGTTCAACCTCCTGGGACTGCTAGTGTTCAATATCGCGGCTATTCCCAGCTTTGTACCAAACATAACCATCATCACGCCGCCAACTCTGGAGATAGAGAGAACATTCATCCTCTTTATCACGGTCTTGCTTCTAAGCGCCAGTGGGCTTTTCATCAGCTGCCTCTATCTTGCGCTGATCGGGCAGCAGGTGCGTGATGGTCAGATAGACCTGACCCTGCTCTGGTCCCAAGCCTGGCGTTGCTGGATCAGCCTGGTGGGGTTGATCGGCGTCCTCTTGCTCGGAGGCATCGTGATCGGTGTGCCCTATCTCCTTTTCATCGCCCTGATCAACCTGTTTTTGCCCGTCTTAAGCGGATTGTTGCTATCGGTACCCCTGACCGTACTCGGTGTCTACCTTTTCTTTACTGTCGATGCTATCGTCATCAGTGAGGTAGGACCCCTGCGCGCCTTAGGTAATAGCATACGGGTGGTCAGCACTAATCTATGGCCTGCCCTTGTGCTCGTTGGTTTGACTGTGCTCATCACTTTGGGCATGCAGGTGGTCTGGGAAGCGATCAGCCAGCATCTGCTGGGGGCGCTCATCGCTCTGGTAGGGAGTGCCTATATCGCTGCCGGGCTGACAGCAGCCAGCATGTTCTTCTATCAGAGTCGCGCAGCGCAGGTTTAGGAATCACCAACATGCATCCCCTTAGGGTGGAGGAATTGTACCAGTGGAGCAACAAAAGCCAAATGCGGAGCAAGCGAAACTGAGTTATGGTGTAGAAAGTATTCAGGTACTGGAGGGGTTAGAGGCCGTCAGGCGACGCCCCGGCATGTATATTGGCAGCACCGATTTGAGAGGGCTGCATCACCTGGTGCAAGAGGTGGTGGATAACTCCGTTGATGAGGCCTTGGCCGGTTTTTGCGATCGCATTTACGTCACTATCCATAAGGATAACGCCGTCACAGTTATAGACGATGGACGTGGCATTCCCATCGAAATCCATCCCAAGACGGGCAAGTCTGCCCTGGAGACGGTGATGACCACACTGCACGCCGGCGGTAAGTTCGGCGGGGGCAGCTATAAAGTGGCCAGCGGACTACACGGTGTCGGCGTCTCGGCGGTGAATGCCCTCTCAGAATGGCTACGGGTGGAGGTTGCACGCGACGGACAGCTTCACCGTCAGGAGTACAGGAGGGGGACACCAACCGGGCTGGTCGCCCTGGTGGGCAAGGCGGATCGTACTGGCACGACGACGACCTTCCTGGCCGACAGGAAGATCTTTGGAACTATAGACTACAACTTCGATGCGTTGGCGCAACGTTTCAGGGAGATCGCTTACTTAACCAAGGGATTACAATTGACCTTCCGTGATGAGCGCAGCGATCGGGAGATGTCGTTCTATTTCGAAGGTGGCATCCTTTCCTTTGTGCGTCACCTGAATAAGCACCGCAACACCCTCCATGCGAAGCCCATCTACATCGAACGGCAGGTAGGCGAGACTAATGTCGAGGTAGCCATTCAATATAACGATGGCTACAATGAGCTGCTCTTTAGCTTCGCCAATAATGTCAATACCAGTGATGGTGGCACCCACGTCACCGGCTTCCGTAGTGCGTTGACGCGCACGATTAACGATTATGCGCGCAAAAATAACCTCCTCAAGGAGGATGAGGCTAATCTCAGTGGCGATGATGTCCGCGAGGGGCTGACGGCCATCGTCAGCGTCAAGCTCACTGACCCCCAGTTCGAGAGTCAAACTAAGGCCAAGTTGGGCAATGCTGAGGTGCGCAATCAGGTAGAAAGCGTGGTGAGTGAGGGACTGCGCACCTTTTTTGAGGAGAACCCCAGCGAAGCGCGGAAGATCATCGAGAAGTGTGTGACCTCGGCGCGGGCCCGTAAGGCCGCCCAGATGGCCCGGGAAACGGTGATCCGCAAGAGCGCCCTCGAGGGGATGACCCTGCCGGGCAAACTGGCCGATTGTTCTGAACGTGACCCGGCCAAATGCGAACTCTATCTGGTTGAGGGTGATTCGGCGGGGGGCTCGGCCAAACAAGGGCGTGATCGCCGCTTTCAGGCCATCTTGCCCCTGCGGGGCAAGATCCTCAATGTGGAAAAGGCCCGTGAGGACAAGATGCTCGGCCACGAGGAGATTCGGGCCATCATCACCGCTGTCGGGGCGGGGGTGGGAGGACGCTTTAACCTGGATAAGCTACGCTACCATCGCATCATCATTATGACTGATGCTGATGTTGATGGATCACATATCCGCACTCTGTTATTGACCTTCTTCTTCCGTCATATGGAGCCCCTGATCAGTGGTGGTCATCTTTATATAGCCCAACCCCCACTCTATCGCCTTCAGGTGGGGAAGGAGCACTATTGGGTCTACTCGGATAAGGAAAAAGAAGAGCTTATCTCCAGACTGGATGGGAAGAACATCCTTGTGCAACGCTATAAGGGCTTGGGCGAGATGAACCCGGAACAGCTCTGGGAGACAACGATGGATCCGAGCAGGCGGACCATCCTCCAGGTGCATATTGAGGATGCCATGCAGGCCGACGAGATCTTTGAGATGTTGATGGGCGAAAGCGTCCCTCCTCGCCGGCGGTTCATCCAGACCCACGCCAAAAATGTCCGCAACCTTGATATCTAAGTGGTGTTATTTATAAGTGTAGTGCTTGATCCGCCGGAGGCGGACTCGCCCGAGAGGTCAGGAGATGAAAATAGCTTTGGACGTGATGGGCGGTGATTACGCCCCGGCGGAGATCGTCAAAGGGGCTATGGAGGCCGTCAAGGAATATGGGATAGAATCCATCCTGGTTGGGCAGCAGGAGGCTGTTCGTCCTCACCTCGTCGCCATGGAAGGAATCTCCCTCGTCCATGCCCCAGAGGTGGTGAGGATGGATGAGCCTGCGGCCATCGCCGTACGTCACAAAAGAGATTCCTCCCTGGCCGTTGGACTCCAGCTGGTAAAGGAAGGGGAAGCAGCCGCCTTCGTCTCGGCCGGCAACACTGGGGCAGTGATGGCCACAGCCCTCTTCATCTTGGGAAGGATCCCAAGCATCGAACGACCGGCCCTGAGCACAATCTATCCCACGATTAAGGATAGGTGTCTGCTCATTGATATCGGGGCAAATGTTGACTGTAAACCAACCCATCTGGTTCAATTTGCCCTGATGGGGAGCATCTACACCGAAAGGATTTTCGGTGTGTCCAACCCTCGCGTTGCTCTACTGAGCAACGGGGAGGAAGAAGGCAAAGGCGATCAGCTGGTGCGCGAAACCCACCGGATGCTCAAGGGTAGCGACCCCCATTTTATCGGCAATGTTGAGGGACAACACATCCCCTTAGGCATGGCCGATGTAGTGGTGAGTGATGGCTTCACTGGCAATATCGTGCTCAAGCTCAGCGAAGGTTTGGCTGAAGTGTTGTTCGACCTCATCCGAGAGGAGCTCTCTAAGAGTATCATCTCCCGGTTGGCCGCTCTCATTCTGCTGCCCGCCTTCAAGAGACTGAAGCAACGCCTGGACTATGCTGAATACGGCGGGGCACCGCTACTCGGTGTGAATGGGACAGTGATCATCGCCCACGGCCGCAGCCGGGCCAAGGCCATTAAGAATGCCCTTCGCCTGGCCAGGCAGACAGCAGAGCAGAATATCATAGAGGCGATCGCCAGGGGAGCGAGACAAAGCAGTCCGATTACTGGGTAAAAGGAGAATTTGATGGCCGTGGCCGGTGCCTTATTGGAAGTGGAAACCAGACGGAGGGAACAGATACAACCGATGCGTCCCTATCATCGAGTCGTCGTCACTGGTTTGGGGGCGATAACCCCGTTGGGGCTCAACGTGGAAGAGTACTGGTACGGCTTGAGGCGTGGCATCTCCGGCGTTGGCCTGGTGACACATTTCGATGCCTCAGCCTACCCGACACACATCGCCGCCGAAGTGAAGGACTTTGATCCCCAGCGCTGGCTGGAACCCAGGGAAGCCAGAAGAATGTCGCGCTTCATTCATTTCGCTGTGGCTGCTACGCAAATGGCCCTCGAGAGCGGGCACTTCGAGATCAACGCGTCCAATGCTCCTGACGTAGGGGTAGTGATCGGCACGGGCATTGGCAGTCTCAACACCATGGAGCAGGAGTACCGCGTGCTGCTCGAACGAGGTGGCATGCGGATAAATCCCTTCTTCCTACCGATGATGCTTGCCAATATGGGGGCTGGCCAGATCAGTCGTATCTTCGGAGCCAAGGGCTATAACTCCACAGTCGTGACCGCCTGTGCCAGCAGTGCCCAAGCCATCGGTGATGCCGTCGAAGCCATCCGACGTGGAGCGGCCGAGGTGGTGATCGCTGGGGGCAGCGAGGCCTCGCTCTGCGAACTTGGTTTCGCCAGCTTCTGTGTCATCCGCGCCTTGAGCACACGCAATGATGAACCGACCAAGGCCAGCCGACCGTTCGACCTGCACCGCGATGGCTTTGTCCCGGCCGAGGGGGCAGGCGTCCTCTTATTAGAGCGTCTGGAACACGCCCTGGAGCGGAGAGCCCCCATCCTGGCTGAGATCGTCGGCTATGCCAGTTCGTTGGATGCCTATCACGTGGTGGCCCCAGAGCCAGAGGGGCAGGGAGCAGTGCAGGTGATGCAACGCGCTCTGGCTGATGCTCGCCTGGAACCAACCGATGTTGACTATATCAATGCCCATGGCACCTCCACTCAACTTAACGACGCCGCAGAGACGCTGGCCATCAAGAAGGTCTTTGGCGAGTATGCCTACCGTCTGCCCATCAGCTCCACCAAATCGATGATCGGACATACCATAGGGGCCGCCGGCGCTCTGGAAGCCATCGCCTGTATCCTGACGATTCGTGATGGATTTATCCATCCCACCATCAATTACGAAACCCTGGATGAGAAATGCGATCTCGATTATGTACCCAACGTGGGACGGCCAGCCGAGGTGAAGGTGGCGCTGTCTAACTCCTTCGCCTTTGGTGGCCATAACGCCTGCCTGATCTTTCGCCGCTACGAGGGATAGCCTGGTGCAAATAGTAACGGATCAGCAATTCGTCCGCAGGAGGGCGACTATTGGCCGGCTTAGCACCCTGCTTGGGTTCGCCCTCTTCCTTGGTGGCTTCGCGCTGTCGCTTAATATAGCCGGGCCGTATTCGATCTATTACGCCTATGCCGCCTTGATCGCCGGACTCTACATCTTCAGCATCGGGCGCTACAACTTCATCCGCTGGGGGGTAAAGCCGCGCGAGGACGAGGTCATAGCCAACGCCCTTAAAGGACTGGACCACAAGTATCATCTGCTGAACTATTTACCCCAGTTACCGGTCAGGCATTTACTTCTCTCCCCCATCGGACTCTTCATCATTGACCCCAAGCAACACTATGGCCAGATCAGCCTGCGGGGGGGTGAGTGGCGCCACAAGAGGAGCATCTGGAGTTGGTTCACTGATGGGCTCGCGGAGGGTGGGCTGGGCAATCCTACGCTGGAAGCGCGACGGAATGAGGAGGCTGTTCGTCGGTACCTTGCTCAGCGATTGAGCGAAGAGGAGATGGAGCAGGTGCAGATCAAGAGCATAGTCGTCTTTATGAGCCCGCGAGCCAAGCTAGAGGTAGTGGAGCCCCAGATCCCAGCGGTGACACCAAAGGAGTTAAGGGGGCTTGTGCGCCGGCCACAAGATCAAAAGAAGATAGACCCTCAGTTACAACGTAAGATTGTCGATATCCTCACGACCCAGGGGCTTTCATGATGGGGAGTGTAGAGTCCGCCGAAGGCGGATTTGGGGGGCCATTATGAAAGAGCCTACAACCTGAAAGCCAGCAGAAGGAGGCGTAGTCAGTTGCAGGTAGCCTTCAAACGCGCAGATGAGCATTTGGCGGCCTATTACCGAGCCTACGCGACCGATGCCGGTGCCGACCTCATCGCCCTGGAGGAGACGGTCATCGAGCCGCTAGCTACCCAGAAGATAGCCACGAACATGGCTATGGCCATCCCTGAGGGGTATTATGGGATGATCACTGGCCGTTCGGGATTGGCTGCTCAGGGGCTCTTTATGCATGTGGGCACGGTGGATTCCGGCTACCGTGGCCTCATCTCAGTGGTGCTGACTAATATGGGACAGAGGCCTTTTCATATAAAGCGGGGGGATCGCATCGCCCAGCTGATCATCCTGCCCTTCCTCTCTCCGGATTTTGTAGAGGTGGCCATGCTACCGTCCAGCGAGCGATCGGACAGGGGTTGGGGTAGCAGCGGCGTCTGATTGAGGGTGAACAACGGGCTTCAAGGGGGCGTCCGCCAAAGGCGGACGAGAGAGGGGGACTGAGGGGGTGAGGGACGAGTACACGAGATTGACTTGCCTATCGAGGTGAACTAGAATACGAGCGCCGTAGTGCCGTGGCCTTAAGCCCCTAAAATCAGGCCGGACCCTCATCGCTGATACAGGGAGCGTGAGTGTACTGTGATCCCGATCTCTGATTACGTGGGAGTGAGACGTAGATTCCCTTTAGTGACGATAACCATTATTCTGATCAATATAGCTGTCTTTCTCTACGAGATCTCCCTTAGCCCACCCCATCTGGAGGGACTTATCAGAGCCCTCGGGCTTGTTCCTTACGAAATAACCGGAGGCATCGACATCCCGCCTGCCAGCCCAAGCCCCATCTATCTGACAGCTCTCACTGCGATGTTTCTCCACGGGGGATGGCTACACCTTCTGGGCAACATGCTTTATCTCTGGGTCTTCGGCGATAACGTTGAAGATTCTATGGGACATCTCGGTTTCCTGATCTTCTATCTGCTTTGTGGACTTATCGCTGCCGCAGCCTATGTTTGGGTTGAGGCGAACTCGCGCACACCAAGCATTGGGGCCAGCGGGGCCATCGCTGGTGTACTGGCGGCTTATCTCCTCCGTTTCCCGCGGGCTCGGGTACGAGTGCTTCTCTTCCTGGGTTTCTTTGTGACGATAACTACTGTCCCGGCTATCTTCCTTATCGGACTCTGGGCCCTCTTGCAGTTTTTCAGTGGCATCGGTTCGTTGGGGATTCCTGCTCAGCAGACCGGGGGCATTGCTTATTGGGCCCATATTGGGGGCTTCGCCGCTGGGCTCGTCGTGTCGGTATTCTTCCCTCGGCAGCGTCTGCAGCGCTAGGAAAGTAGGGGCGGTTCAGGAAGAAAGCCCTATTGAAAGGGGACATTGGAACGACCCCATAAAAGAGGTAGCGGTCTCGCCTCCTGGAGACGGTTCGGGTGAGGCGGTCGGCTGGATGAGTAGGGGAGCGACAAGAACTAGCAGGGTCGCCCTGGTTAAAGGCGATGATCGCTATAGGAATGCCCTGAACGCCTTGCAGCTGATCAGCGACGATATCGATCTGTCCCATAAGAAGAGCATTTTCATCAAACCCAACTTCCTTTCGACAACAGTGCAGTTGGCCGCCACCCATGTGGATGCCGTGCGGGCGGTACTGGACTTTGTGCGTGCACGCTATGCAGGCCCTATCACCATCGGTGAGGGAACAGGTGCCCCGGCCTACGAAGGCTTCCAGAACTTTGGCTATCTTGATCTGTCCCGCCAGTACGGTGTTGAACTCGTTGACCTCAATGAGGATGAGGGTGTTGAGGTACAGGTGTACGATCGCCGCTGGCAACCTCTCCGCTTGCGGGTGGCTAAGCGGGTGGTGGAAAGCGATTATCGCATTTCGGTTTGTCCTCCCAAGACGCATGACGTTGTCGTAGTGACCCTCTCGCTCAAAAATATGATTATGGGCAGCCTGTTACATCGCTTGCCGGTGGGATCGTTGGCTGTGATACGCAATCTTCTGCGCCAGACCTATCGTTATGTTCCACCCTTCGTCAAGTACTCGCCCCTCCTGGAAGGGTTGAAGAGTGTTATCGTGAACAACGTTAGTCGTAGTGATAGAGTGGCGATGCACCAGGGATATGCGGTCCATAATCTCAATCTATATCTCCTGGCCAGGATATTCCCCCCTCATCTCAGCATCATTGATGGCTTTACGGGTATGGAGGGAGACGGACCAGGGGTTGGTGAGGCCGTTGATTTGTGCGTGGCTGTCGCCAGCACCGACTTCCTGGCGGCCGATACGGTGGCGGCGAAGATGATGGGTTTTGATATCGATCAAATCGGCTATTTGCATTATTGTCGACTAGCTGGATTGGGGGTTGGTGATCTGGAGCGCATAGAGATCCTGGGGGACAGCCTCGAGCGCGTCGCCCGGAGATTTCGTCCCCACCCGACCTACCAACACCAACTCAAATGGCACTTTCCGGCGCATTCTGCCTTCGGAGAGATAGCGAAGGAGGTCGGGTTGGAGGTCCACTACGGGATGGGAAAAGATGCTACCCTTTGACTTCTCTGGATTTGGCTTGTTGGTCCTTGACGATTTAAGTCGGTTTATAGCTGGCTTGTGCATTGTTATGCCTCTGCTTCTCCTCTGGTCCTGCCTGGGTTCTCCGGGGGTCATCGATTACCTCATCCTGGTGATCCTTTTCATTGTCAGCGCAATTATCACCGTAACGGCCACCAATCTGCTTCTCTTCTACTTCTTTTGGGAGGCGACGGCTGTAGTCTGTTGGGGCATAGGCCGGTTGGGCAGCCGTGGCAGTGCGGCCGCATTGGGACCGGCTCCAGTGCAGGGTGCAGGGGCATTGGCCTCGCTCTGTATGTTCTTAGCCCTCCTCCTCCTGGCCGTCGAAAATCGCAGCCTATCTATGTCTGGATTACGGATCATCGATGCTGGACTTGTCTCCGTGCTGCTCCTGGCAGCGATCTTCCTCAAATCGGTTGGACTGTTGGCCAATGCCTGGCACCTCGGCGAGGGGAAGATCTTCTCAATTTCCAACGCCCTTTTGGCTACGGCGGGAGTGGCGGCTCTCAGTCTATATCCTTATCTGCGCTTCTTCCTTGATCTCTTTCGGGAGCAAACGGGGTGGAGGGAGATGGTTTTGTGGGGGGCGATGGGTGTGGCCCTGGCCACCGCCCTGGCTGCCGTGGCTGAGTCTGATATTAATAAAGTGGTCTCCTACGCCGCCTTCAGCCAGTTTTATCTTATAGTACTCGGCTTTACCATCGTGCCCAGGGAACAGTTTGGTGGGCTTATGCTCACCCTACTGACCTATGCCCTTGGCCTCAGTGGCTTATTTATCAGTATAGCCCTGGTCCAATCGGTCGCCGAGGCGCGTCACCTTCGCTCTTTAGGTGGGCTTCTCCCCTATATGCCCTTCACAGCCACCTTCTTCTTCCTGTTCGCCCTTTCGGTGATCGGCATCCCTCCTTTGGGGGGGTTCTTCAGCCGACTCCTGTTCAGCCTCGGACTCCTGGGTCAACAGCGTCTGGATGTGGCCCTGATCTATGTGCTGATCGTAGTTCTTACAATGGCCTACCTTATGCGTCTCTTTAGAGGCATCTTCCTGGGCGAAGTCCAGCAGGTGGTCGTCGGTGAGGGGCATTGGCCACTTTTTCTATCGGCTACATTAATCCTTTTATTGTTGCTCATCATCGGTGCTATGCCTGATAGGGTGTTAGAGTGGTTGCAGCCGGTCGTCCGTTACCTATCTTGAGTGGATGATGCATGGAATATCTGGTCCTTTATAGCCTGGTTTTACCAGCCAGCGGGGGCGTCGTATCCCTTTTGCTTGGTCGCCTCACCCCACGGCGATGGGCGAAGGTGCTACCGGCCTGGCTGGCCATCCTAGTATTGCTTCTTAACTTCTTCGTCTCGGTCAGGCTTTTTCTGGTGGCCAGAGGCGAGCCGCTGGGCGTCGTTCTGGCTCATTGGCCAGCGGTGAACTATATGTCGTATAGTCTGAATGTGGATGGTTTCGCGGCGACCATCATCGCTGGGGAGTCTCTCCTCTTTCTACTCGTGGCCCTTTTTTTCTACCAATACATACACAGGTATAAGCACGCGAACTTCTATTATTTCTTTCTTTTGGTCATCAGCAGTGTGGTTAATGGGGCTATCGCCAGCGCTGATCTGCTCACCTTCTACGTTTTCGCCGTCTTTGTCAGCATATTCTGCATGCTTTTAGTGATGATCGACTTTGAGCCGGCCATCACCCTGGCTGGCAGTAAGCTTTTCCTGATGAACGAACTGCCCGCCCTTCTTTTACTTTGCGTCGCCCTTACCTTGCAGCTGGGGCGGAACACAGGGGGCTTTGCGCAAGTAGCGGGGGCGGTGGGGCGATTACCGGATGGTTTTCTGGGCTTCAGCCTGGGCGCCTTACTGCTAGCTCTGGGGGTCAGGTCGGCTGTGATGCCCTTGCACACGTGGTTGCCGGGCACCTGCGCTGGTGCTGTGCGGCCTATCGGTGCTATTCTCTGTGGAGGAATACCGTTATTGGGACTCTACCTAACGACGCGAATCTTCCCCCCGCTTATGACTATGCCTGGGGTGCCCGACGTATCTGGCGTCTTCCTCGTTCTAGGGTCCATCTCCATCCTGGTTGGAATCTATGCCTCCCTGCGTGAGCGGGATGTTCACAGACTTCTCTGCTTCCTCAGTATCAGCCAAATTGGCTACATCTGGCTTGGATTAGGCTTGGGAAGCGAGTTGAGGGTGGGCCTGGCTATCTTCCAGATGTTGAATTATGTCTTGATCCTACCGTTGCTATTTCTGGGGGTGGAGTTGATCGTTCGGGTGGAGAAGGGGTTTGATCCCCGTGATTGGAGGGCCCAACCCCTGTCTCTGGTCTCATTGCTTTGCTTGCTTATCGGCATGCTGGCAGTCGTAGGGGCGCCGGGCACCAACGGCTTTGCCGCGCGCTTGCTGCTTTTTCGGGCCTTGCTCGCCGAGGCAAATCTTCTCCTCCTGGCTGTAGCTCTCCTGGGAGTGGTGATGATGGTTATCTCCCTACTGCGGTTGAGCGCTATCCTGTTTGCTCATTTGTTCGCTGAGGAGAGCGTGGAGGTGTCCATAGAGCAGAGGGGGGAGGGAGGGTATAGTTCCAGTGCGTTTGCGCTGGTGCCCTTGTTAGTATTGGCCGCTGGTTCGCTTTTGATGGGGTTGTTACCGCTCCCTCTGCTCCAAAGCGTCATTGGTCCAGCGAGTGGCCTCCACTTCGGCGTAGGGGTGGGGATGGTCAACCTGGGTAGGCCGTTTGGGGGCCTCCTCCTGGCGGAGATAGCGCTCCTTCTAGCCATCGTTTCAGGGGCGCTACTCTACCTTCTTGATCGTGGGTTCATCGAATGGCCAAGGGCTTACGCCTTGTTCTGTTCTCTCCGTCAGGCCTATTTTACGCCGTTGATGGAACGCCTCTGGTTTTGGGCTAAAGAGGGCTATTTCGATGTCTATGTTATCGTCCGGATGTTGTTCACGATCATTGGGGGAGGTGTGGCCGCCCTCCTTGATTGGGGATTCAGCCGCCTATCGCATTAGAATACCCTCGTCCCCTCTGTCCCCCCTTCTCCCGTCCTTCCCGTCTGGGAAGGACGGGAGAAGGGGGATTGGATCTAGGTTGTATCCCGCTTCACTCCAAGTTGTAGGGGCAACTGCGAGGGTTGCCCCTACTGCGCCATCCCTCCTTGACCCCCCGCTGGGAGAAGGGGGGATAAAGGCTTGGGGATATCTCAAGTTCTAAATATGCTTGCGCTTCTTAATCTCCTCTGTAAGTTTCGGCACCACCTCATAGACGTCGCCGACTATACCCAGGTCAGCGAATTGAAAGATGGCCGCATCGGCGCTCTTGTTTATGGCCACGATTGTGCCACTGGTCTGCATGCCGACCTTGTGCTGGACGGCCCCTGAGATACCGCAAGCGATGTAAAGCGCAGGCTTGACCGTTTTTCCTGTTTGTCCTATCTGATGGGGATAGGAGATCCAGCCGGCATCCACGGCCGCTCGAGAGGCGCCGAGAGCACCCCCAAGCACCCGGGCCAACTCTTCCAGCATGGCGAAGCCCTGAGCGTTACCGAGGCCACGTCCACCAGCGACGATGACCTGGGCTTCTTCCAGACTGACGGCGCCGGCCGTCTCGGAGGTCACCCGCTTGAGCACTTTAGCCAGTAACGCCTGTCCTCCGATTTGGGCGGGGAGATCCTCGACCTCGGCCATGCCCGGTCTGATCTCGGGAGTGATGGCGTTTAACCTGACAATGATTAGCGCTGTCTCCTCAGGGGTGGGAGCGCTTGTAACCTCAATGTTCCCCCCGAAGGCTGGCTTCTTAACGGCCAGATGGCCATCAAGAAAGATAATATCAATGACATTGGCCAAGACCCCTAAGCGCAGTTCCGCTGCCAGGCGCGCCGCCATGTCCTTGCCCGGCGGCGTGGCTCCAAAAAGGACAGCCCGCGGTCTCTTCTCTCGGATAAGTTCGGCAATGACCTGGGATTGGGGAGCGACAGGGTAATCAATGAAGCGCTGGTCCTCGGAGACGTATACCCTATGGATACCGTATGTCGAAAGCCTAGCGGCCAAGCTTCCAGCGCCTGGGCCCAGAGCCACGGCCTCGGCCTGCCCCCCACCCTCGTCGGCCAGCTGGCGTGCCTTGGTGGCCAGCTCTAGAGCTACCCGCTTTGGTATGCCATCATCTTGCTCGACGACGACCAGAACATTGTTGTTTACACCCAAGGCATTCCTCCTTAATATGCTCTCGGTCTCATTCTCAGACTATTGAATAACGGGGGTTCCAAGGGGGCGTAGCCCCTTTGGCAGGGGACTGGGGATGTGCCCCAGACTACAAAAAAAGCCCGCAGGGCCGCCTTGAACCCCCTCTGGGGTTTGGGGGAGATATTCAACACTCTCCTCATTCTCCTCAGATGATCTTGCGCATGGCCAAGAAGTCGACAATCTTGACCGCTGCCAAGCCGTCGTCCTTAATAACCTCTCCGGCCTGGCGTGGTTTGGCTGTGGCGAAGGAGACCACCTTTGTCTTTGCCCCCATTGAACCGACCTTGGAGGCATCCAGTCCAATATCAGCCAAAGACCAAACAATGATCTCAGCCTGTTTAGAGCGCATAATGCCTTTCAATGAGGGATAGCGAGGCTCGTTGATCCCTTTAATGACGGCGACCAGGGCCGGTAGAGGGCTGGAAATGACATCATAGCCCTGGTCCGAGCTGCGCTGGGTGGTTATCTGCCCATCGCCAATCTCCAGTTTAGCAGTATAGGTATGCATGGGAAGCCCCAGTAGCTCCGCTATTGCCGCGGGGACGAGCGCTGTCCCGGCGTCCGTGCTCTGCATGCCACAAAGGATCAAATCATGGGGGATCCTACCCAGGGCCTGGCTAAGAACCTGAGCCGTAGCCAGCACATCAGAACCAACGAGAGCCTGATCGCTAACGAGGACGGCCTTGTCCGCACCCATTGCGATAGCCTTGCGGATAGCGGTCTTGGCCGATTCGGGTCCCATACAGAGTATGGTCACTGTGCCCCATTTATTTTCCTTAATGCGCAGCGCCTCCTCCACGGCATACTCATCGAAGGGGTTAAGGATGTTCTCTACGGCCTCCCTGTCCAACCTCAGCTGGTCGTTGAGCCTCTTTTCGGCGGCCGTCTCTGGCACCTGTTTTATACATACGATTATGTTCAATCCTAGCCTCCGGCAATAAAATAATATCTAGGGTTTTAGGGGAGAATCAAGGGGTGAGAAGGGCTCTCGGATTATCCACTCCCGGATTTGGGCGCAATTATAGCATAGCCAAGTTGTGGTGCAAGATTGCTGAGGGATCGTAGCTGGCCGCCTCGCCTCGGCCGAAGGGTGCCTTCACCACTGCTAGGTTCTTAGTCCTCGTATGGCCGCTTATTAGCGGCTTCGCCTACCAGCGGCGACTGCCACCCGGCCGTTCGCTGCCTCTGCGGAAGCCACCCCGCTCCTTCTGCGGCCGCGCCTCGTTCACCACGATCGCCTGTCCACCAAGTATCTGCCCATTGAGTTGCTGGATGGCCTGTTGGGCCTCCTGGTTCGTGGACATCTCTACGAACCCGAATCCCCTCGACTGGCCCGAGAATTTGTCTGCGACGATCGTAGCGGACTCGACTGTCCCAACCTTTCCGAAGAATGCTTTGAGCTCCTCGACCGTAGTGGAAAGGGAGAGTCCACCTACGTACAATTTTGTCGCCATGCCGACCTCCTCTAGTCCCATGCTGGGCATGGGAGTGATTCTCTTCCGCAACAGAAAAAACTGCCTCGTAGAGGCGGAAGGGGCCCACCGGAGGCAGCGTACCATACTACTAAAGAATATACCTCATTTGTGGTAGCAATGCAAGGGTTGACTGGAGGGAATTTTGGGCTTGAAAAACGGAGGGGTGCTATTCAACATCTTTTGGATGAGAGCGTTGAATAATGGGGGTTCCAAGGGGGCGCAGCCCCTTTGGCTGAGGACTGGGGATGTACCCTCCTTCCGCAGGAAGGACAAAAAAGCCCGCAGGGCTACCTTGAACCCCTTGCGGGGGTTTGGGGGAGGAATCCAATGCTCTCTTGTTCACGAACGGAGCCAACCTCCATTCCTGTTTTGCCTGCTCTTGAACTTTCCAATTCCGCAAGTTGGAACAGATAGGGTAAACGTCTTTTGATTTTCTCCACAAGCTTTTCGTCTTCGAATACTTCTATCAAGCGGCTGGACATTCTTTATTCCTCCATTCTTGTATAGGCGAAATGGCGTGCAACGGCTTACGTGTTTGCGAAGTGCCAAAGGCATTTGGGTGAGCGAAGTGAACCGCAAACACGCTGTTAGGCGATGCGAGGGCGTTACTCATTTATTTTCCCGATGAGTTCTTACTTCGTACTTTTCTCTTGATTCTCTTATAAACAATGTAAGTTGCTCTGCTTTCTTAACATAAGACTTAGGCAGCGCTGGTTGTTCGGGATGGATACTCTCAGTTACGTAATTAGCAAAATCTTTCATCTCATGGAGAGCTTCTGCAAGTGTAATTGGAACATTTTTGTGTGTTATGTTAGGGAATGCTTTTGTGTAATATTCAATTGTTTTCCCCATCACGATAGTAAAAATATCTACTTCGGTAATCAACATCCCAGATTTAAGCGTCTGTCTAGTCCACGAAGTAGCATCGTTTAAAATAAGTTCTTTCAAAGTTCCCCAGCTATCGTTGTTCCATGCACTTGGTCTTTTGCGGCATACCAAAATACAATCATACCTGATATTCCCTTTGCTGGAGTGAAATCCACTTTTGCCTTCTGACCTCACAATGGGGGTAGCCGAGATATAAAATCCTGCATCAAGTAGAATCTTTCCAACGCTTTCCCAAGCCCATAACTTATTGTGATGAAAAGTGAATATCAACAGACCTTCGTCTTTAAGGACACGGTGACATTCAACAAGTACCTTCTTTAATCCCTGATTGAAAAACTCCATTGTTTTTCCCATCTTTTCGTTCTGCACAATTTCACTGGGATGGCTGGAAAGTTCTGGGTTAAACCATGGATATAATTCTCTGAGTCCAAGCCTTAGCCAGACATAAAAGAAATCGGCAAGTTCAGAATATTGGATATTATCAAAGTAAGGAGGGTCTGTAATAACGGCATCCACAGTTTTATTAGGAATATAGGATAAGTCCTCGGCTGTATCACAACGTAGTAAAGCTGCGCTTTTAACTTGCCTAAGTTCATCAAAACTTTGCACAATATTCCCTTCAATGCGTTCGTTCCCGGTATGCTTGCTGAAGCGATTATTACCACTCATGGGCAATCGCTCATAAGGTTTTTTACAAAACATCTTGGCACGCCGCACTTTCTCAAAACATTTAACAAACGTACAACGTCCGTATTCCGTTCCCCAGATATTGTTTTCTGTTGGCCGTTCAATAGGATGATAAGCATGCAATCCGAAGAAGAGAGAGATCTTATGCCACTCTATTTCGTACTTGCAAAACATGTTGTTTGCATCTAAGCAATCAGAAAAAGCAATAAGCATCAATTCACGAATATTGGTATCAGCGATTTTCAGAATTTCCTCTAAAAGGTGAGATAAGCATAATAATTGTCGTTCGTTGAACATATCCTTAAAATGAGTATAGCCGTGATTCACAGGACGGGGGTCACTGCGTCCTTCTGTTGGGATATTTTGGTGGGGAATAAGCAATTTATCTTCCCACTCTTTATATTCCCTCTTGGCCCGCTCCCATAGAGCAATGTCGTCTGAACCCACACGTTTGAAGAACCTTCTGCAGGAATCGCAATAACCTTCTAATGCGTGCAATTCTATATCTAAGCGTCCCCCATTTTCATTTATGGCGTCCAGAATCCGTTGTTCCTTTCTGCATTCAGGACAGCAAAATATACCTCTGGATGATACTCCTTTACGAGGGTCAAAAACCTTACCGCATTCAGGGCATCGTGTTTTGGAGTCATAGCCAACTGTTTCAATAATCTGCAAGCACTGAGGGCATAAAACGACATTTATATGGTTTCGCCGTGATAGCTCATAGTTTGGAAATAACTTTACACGGGACCCGCAAGAGCTACATTTTGCAACCTTTACCCAGAAATAATACATGACTTCTGCATCGTGACCTTGAGGGCATTTTGTGCAATAATACTGTTTAATAAAATCTCCTGCACCCTTTTCGAGCCGTTGATATGCAGTATCTAACTCAGCCAAATCAACGGGCTCGATCTCTTTCTTAGTTATAAACCAAGCCACAGGGTTAATATCAACCCCAATGGCTTTGCATCCCAGCCGAAGTGCCTCGACAATAGTTGTTCCACCACCCATAAATGGGTCAAGCACTATAGCGCCGCTAAGATTTGCTCCATTACAGAACTTATGCCATATATTATTATCCGACTCCGTATCATCACTGAAAGCAGATAGGGTTATCATCCGAAATACACTGCCTAGTCGTCGTGCCCACCATTTGTGCATCTGGTAAACGGGTTTTTTGGCATTTCCTTCTGCCATCGCCACAGAGTTGAGATATTGGACTGGGAAACTCCTTTCAATAAATTTCATATGATTACCTCATGAATTGTTTTCTAATAGGTTTTTCCACATCCCACTTCCGCTCTTTCCGTAAATTCCTTCAAACTCCCTTGTTAGTTCGTGTATTTTAGCTTCGATAACCTCGGAGAGAGACTGCCCCTTTGGATCTTTAAATATCCTACCAACCTCGGCGGCGATGTCATAAATTTGTTCTAAACATTGAGGGTCATCCGAGATAAACCCCCAGAATTCTCTCCCTGAAATCCAGTCAACGCCACCTTCTTCTTGTACATATTTCCTCACAATACTGCTGACCTGTGCCTTACCGCCGTAGCACATACCGTAAAGGGCTAATGAACCACGGTTTCGTCTCTGGGCAGAACGCAAAAGTTGAGCTATTCTTACTCCCAAATCCTTTGGAATCGTGTTTGGGCCGCTCTTAACTTGAATATGATGATGTTTACCCTTTTTAGTTTTTAGAATATCGGCACCTTCGACCCCAGTCCCCTCAGAGAACACTTTGGCAGCATCCTGTAAGGCTATGCCGAAGGATGTAACAGTCCCCCGTTCAAGCCTTTGGCTTATAAGCCATCTCACAATTGCTTCTGAATTATCGAGAGCCAGCTCCTGAGAGAGAATCCGAATAAGAAATGGATTGATGTCTAAATCGGCCATCTTTAATCTACGGACGGTCTTGACACGATTTAATAAAAACTTCCTAAAGATTTGCTCGATTTGGTTTCGTTTTTCAACATCAATTGGCATGTTTTTGTCTCCCTAATTTGCTGAAATCTTTATCTATGCTTGGATGTATTTCCTTCATAGCCTGCCCTTTCGCCTAACAGCTTATAGCCGAACCCTGGTTCGGATCGATTGGTCATCTCACGCTCGATCTGAACTTCGTTTCGCGTTTTGATGTTCTCGTCTTCCCCTGGCCTCAGTATATATCGCCATCGTTAGAAGTCAATGCCCCGCCTTGACCTTCGGACGTGAGAACGGACAACCTTGCTGCTTGGCTTATTCTTGACGGAGTCTCATCAGTGACTTATATTTTCTCCGGATCACAACGACTTTGTGGACAACCTGCCCAAGGCCCGCAGCGGCAAGATCATGCGGCGGGTGTTGAAAGCCAGGATCCTGGGCCTCCCGGAGGGGGACATCTCTACCCTGGAAGAGTAGAAAAAGGAACACTGAGGGCGTCGAAGATCAGAGGGTGCTTAGGGGCAGTGCTCAAGAAGTACTTCCCCGCCTATGAATGCAGACTTACCCTTGGACGGTTGGGGGTTTCTCTCAAATGAGGGCTATGATTCTAAAGAAGGCTCGTCCCATCGAGGACGAGCCGCTGCAACTGGTTGAAATCAGCGAGCCGATGCCGGGTCCGGGAGAGATTCGCCTGCGCATCTCTGCTTGTGGCATTTGTCATACGGACCTTCATATCGTGGAAGGTGAACTTCCTCTCAAGAGGGCTCCGCTCATCCTTGGCCATCAAATCGTGGGAAGGGTCGACAAGCGGGGAGAAAACACGGGACGTTTCCGGGAGGGGGATCGGGTAGGAGTCCCCTGGCTTTATTCCACCTGTGGAAGGTGTGCCTTTTGTCTGCGTGGGGATGAGAACCTTTGTGATGAAGCCCGCTTCACGGGATACGACGTAGACGGCGGATACGCTCAATACGGTATCGTATCCGAAGATTTCGCTTACCCTATTCCGGAGGGTTTCTCTGATGCGCAAGCTGCTCCGCTTTTGTGCGCTGGCATCATCGGGTTTCGTGCTCTGCGATTATCAAAGGTAAAGAGGGGTGAACGCCTCGGATTTTTTGGATTTGGTGCTTCGGCTCATATAGCCATTCAAGTGGCCGTTCATTGGGGTTGCGAAGTATATGTCTTTTCCAGAAGCGAAGAGCACCGCCACCTGGCGACAAGTTTAGGGGCAGTTTGGACTGGACGAGCTGAGGATGAGCCTCCCCTGAAACTGCATAGCGCGATCATCTTCGCCCCTGCCGGCCAGCTGGTACTCGACGCCTTGCGGGTGCTGGAAAAGGGAGGAACCCTGGCCCTGGCAGGTATCTATATGACCCCCATCCCGGCAATGGATTACACCGAGCACCTCTACTATGAGAGAGCCGTACGAAGCGTCACCAACAGCACCCGCAAAGATGTGGAGGAGCTTCTTCGTCTGGCCGCAGCAATTCCCATTCAGACAGAGGTTCAGACGTTCCCGCTGGAGGAAGCGAACCGCGCTCTGCTACTTCTCAAACAAGGACAGATCCAGGGGGCTGGGGTGTTGCAGGTTTCAAGTTAGAGCCGCTTTATGCTCCCTAAGAGAGTTGTTAGGAAAAGTTGAAAAGTGGATTCTAGGGGATTCCTTTAATAGATAGACAGCGCCCCTAAACCTGTCCTTGCCTGTTCGGGTAGCCATCGCCTATAATTACAGTCAGTATTATGGCGGGGGTCCCAGGGCTCTGCCTCGAAGAGTCTTCGACCTAGTCATCATGCCCCCTTCTCCCTGTGGAAGAAGGGGGTAAGGGGGATGAGGGTACTAAACATGAACGTCGCCATCCTAAATGTTACCGGCTATGCTGGCGTAGAATTGGCGCGATTGTTGTTGCGCCATCCTGGGGTACAAGTGACTGAGGTGACCGGCCGCAGCGCTGTCGGACTGCGCCTGAGTGAGGTCCTCCCTCACCTGGGTACTAGTGATCTGGTTATTCAGACAGAGATAGAGGGTCCGGTCGACCTGGCCTTCTCCGCCTTGCCCCATAAGGCGGCCGCTGAGTCCGTCGCCGAGCTGGTCAATGCGGAGGTGAAGGTTATCGACCTCAGCGCCGATTTCCGCCTGAAGGATGTCGTCGTCTACGAACAATGGTATGAGGTCGCCCATCCCGCTCCTCACCTCTTGGCTGGCTCGGTCTACGGTTTGCCAGAACTCTATAAAGAGGAGATCAAAAAGGCGCACCTAGTGGCCAGCCCGGGTTGCTATCCCACCAGCGTTATTTTGGCCTTGGCTCCGGTTATCAACCTCATCACCCCGGACATCATCGCCGATGCTAAATCGGGGCTCTCAGGGGCAGGGCGCAGCCTCAGTCTGACCACGCACTATTCTGAAGCGAACGAAAACTGTCAAGCCTATGCCCTGAAGGGACACCGCCACCTGCCGGAGATGATCCAGGAGCTAACGAAATTGCGTCAGCAGAAGATGGGGCCCTCCTCACCAGCGCTGGCCCTCACCTTCATCCCTCATCTGGTCCCGATGACGCGGGGCATCCTGAGCACCTGCTATGCACACCTTGAGAAGGATTGCTCTCCAGCCGAGATCAGGCGGCTCTATCAGGACTTCTACGCTGAGGCTCCGTTCGTCATGATCACCGACGAACCACCCCAGACGAAGCATACCTGGGGAAGCAACCGCTGTCTGATCTATCCCACGGTGGACGAGCGAACAGGCCGTTTGATCGTCATCTCTTGCTTGGATAACCTGGTGAAGGGAGCCGCCGGCCAAGCCATCCAGAGTATGAACCTTATGTTGGGCTTGGCGGAACAGACTGGGCTAGACAGCCTGCCCATCTATCCCTAAGATCAGGCTGTCAGAAGCCGACCGGTACGTGGAGGAGTATATGCATACGATAGAGCTGATACCCGATGGGGGAGTCACCAGCGTCAAGGGGTTCTTGGCCGGGGCCACCCGTTGTGGGCTCAAGACGCAGGGGCTGGATCTGGCCATTATTTACGCGGAAGTCCCATGCGCAGCCGCTGGAGTCTTCACCACTAATCGGGTCAAGGCTGCACCGATCCATCTCAGTCAAGCGCACCTGCGCCGTGGAACAGCCAGGGCCGTCGTCGTTAATAGTGGTAACGCTAATGCCTGTACCGGCGAGCAAGGTTACGCTGCTGCGCAAGAGATGGCCCAGCTGACCGCCGAACGCGTTGGGGTGCTCCCACAGGAGGTGCTGGTGGCTTCGACAGGCGTCATTGGGGTTCCTCTGGCATTAGACAAGATGCGTGCCGGGCTCAGGCAGATCACCCTGAGCGCCGCTGGTGGACATGAGGCAGCTCTGGCCATCCTTACCACCGATTCTACCCCAAAGGAGATCGCCGTTCGCGTGGATGCAGATGGGACCTCTTTTACTATCGGAGGGATGGCCAAGGGCTCCGGCATGATCCATCCCAGTCTGGCGACGATGCTCTCCTTCATCACTACCGATGCTGCGCTTGGGCTCGGATTCCCCCAAATCGCCCTTCGGCAGGCGGTGGACGTTTCGTTCAATATGATCACCGTTGATCGGGAGACGAGCACCAACGATACGGTATTCTTGCTGGCCAACAGTCAGGCTGGCCATCCGCCGATCGGCGAAGGCTCACCTCTGGCCCATGCCTTCCAGGATGGTTTGCGTTACGTGGTGACTCATCTAGCGAAGATGATCGCTCGTGATGGTGAAGGGGCCACCAGGCTCATTGAGGTTATCGTCGAGGGTGCAGCCAATGTAGAGGAGGCCCGCTTGGCCGCGCGGGCCGTGGCTGGCTCTAATCTGGTAAAGGCTGCTGTTTATGGGCGCGACCCAAATTGGGGACGCATCCTGGCTGCTGTGGGGTACAGTGGGGCCATGGTGGATGATCAACTCGCTGATATCACCATAGGGGATGTTGTCCTGATGTCCGCTGGTCAGCCTCAGCCGTACGATCGCTCCCTGGCCAGGGAGGCGCTCAGCCAGTCCGAGGTCACCATCAGGGTCGACCTGCATCTGGGGTCCAGTCGGGCTACAGCCTGGGGCTGTGACCTCACCGAGGAGTATGTTATCGTCAACAGCAAATACACAACCTAGGAGCGCATATGCAAGAGCTGGAAGGGCTGGTTCCATTGGAAGAGGCCCAGGTCTATATCGATCGCTTCGCTGGGAAGACGGTCGTCGTGAAGCTGGGGGGAAGCGCTTTGGGCAGCCATGACACTACCCTGGAAGATGTAATAATCCTAAGGAAGCTTGGTATCAACACCGTTCTGGTGCACGGCGGTGGCTCTGATATCAGCCAGTGGCTGCGGCGGATCGGGAAGGAAGCTCGCTTCGTGCAGGGGTTGCGTGTCACTGATGCTGAGACGATCGAAGTGGTGCTCATGGTGCTCGCTGGTAAGGTCAACAAGGAGCTTGTTGCTGGACTGGAATCCCGCGGGGGTCGGGCTATCGGGCTAAGCGGCATCGATGGCGGGCTGATCCGTGCTCGTCGGAAGAACGAACAGCTGGGGTTGGTTGGCGAGGTGGTGGCCATCAATTTGGCTCCACTAAAGGCGGTCATTGAGGCTGGTTATATCGCTGTCGTGGCGCCTCTTGGCTTTGGCGAGAATGGGGAGTGTCTTAATATAAACGCTGATACAGCTGCTGCGGAGATTGCGGTAGCCCTTCAGGGTGAGAAGATGATCTTTCTCACCGACGTGCCTGGCATCAGCAACCGTGCCGGAGAGCTGATCCCTTATCTAACTCCAAGCGAGGCTAGGGAGCTAATCACCAGTAAAGTGGTCTCGGGGGGAATGATTCCTAAGGTGGAGGCCTGTCTGCGCGCTCTGGACAGCGTCAAACGGGCCCATATCATTGATGGGCGAGTGCCCCATGCCCTGCTTAAAGAGCTGCTCACCGACCGTGGCATCGGCACCATGATAAGCAGGTAGTCCGTTTTAGTATGCGTGGGCCGTGGGGAGGTCAGGGAGGGTGCTCCCATCTTGGAGGGTCCCAGGGCTCTGCCCTAGTCATCATTTCCCCACTTCTCTCAAGGGGGTAGTCCAGAAGGGGTCAGCCCCCTTCTGGGAGTCCTTCGAAGAAGGATAGGGCTCCGCCTCGAAGAGTCTTTGACCTAGTCCTTATCC